>DATCCF010000102.1:0-5914 GCA_036511435.1 Terriglobales bacterium
CCAAAGCGTTTGGGCAGCCCGCGCCACTTGCAACCGTGCTCGGCGACATAGAGCAGTGCGTTTAGCAGTTGCAGGTTGGGCAGCTTCACGTTACCGCGCTGCCGGGGAAGACTGGAGGCAATATGCTGGTACTGCGCTTCGATGATCTCCATGCATCGCAGCATATCACAGAATTACGAATTAGTGTTAACAGGCCCTAGGCTGCTCGGTCGCCAAACGACTTCAAAGCGCGCTTGTTAAACGGAATATTATTGGCGATGTCGGGGAGAGACGATGAAGCTGCGAGTCAGATCGAACTTGCCCTGCAAATCGCTCCGGATTCACTTGACGCACATTTCAGGCTGGTGGACATATACACCCGGATGGGGAAGCTCTCCGAACTGACGGCTCGGCTCGCGAAAGACAGCCTTGACGACCCCTTTCGGGCAGCTCCCCGCCTCGCTCTCTCGATCGTCTATGCCCGTACCGGGCGCTTCGATGAGGCTATCCATCAAGCTCAAGAGGGCTTGTTGCTCTCCAACAGCGACGAGCTTGCGTTTCGCGTTTTGGCCGAAGCTCAAATGGGCAAAGCTCATTCCTCTCTGCGGGACAATTGGGACGGGGCGTGGCTGGCATTCCAGGATGGGGCCCTGACTCTTGGTCGACTCGCCAACATCGACAGCGCACAACAGGGACAATGGCTCTCCTTCGCAGCTCAGTGGTTTGAGCGTTTTGCCATGGACTCGCACCGCACCAATCCGCCCTTCATTGGAACCATGGACCCGCGAGAGCTGACGATCCTGGCCCACGCCGCTCAGTACTATTAGGACGGCCCAGGAGAAAGATCCTCTTCGCAATACAATCCACGACCTGGATCGAATCACCAACAGCATCACAGCTTTGGCGGCAGCGCCGGAAATCACTACGGCGGCCGGGCAACTTCGATCTGACGGCTTTACGGAGGCTGCATTGGCGATGCTTCTGCTGAGTCTTCGAATGGATTCGCAACAACCTGAAGCGTACTACCAGTTGGCGCAGACTCTATATGCGATAGGAGGGGAAAATGGGCGAGGCGCAGCGGCCGACGCTCTTCAGAGGGCCTTGGCTCTGAGTCCGGAAAACAAGAAGTATCGTGAGGCTCAAAAATTGCTCCTTAGTGTCCGGGAAGACTCCGCCAGTGGCAAGGGGGAACAATGAGCCGGCGAAACGACGCGACATTCTGGTCCGCTATCGCGAAATCGCGCGATGTGAATGAGCTGCGGACAGCCGTCGCGGTCGATCGATCCCTGGCTGCGGCGGGTCTTGCAGACTTGGGCATGCTGCTAACACACCTCGAATCGATCCACGCCTCAAAGGTACTGGATCAACTCCGGTGGCTAGGCATCGAATTGGCCCAGAGCGCTGGTAATCTCGGCATGCTTGGCCGGCTGACTGCGCAAAGGCAGCAAAATGCTGCCCTGGATGCCATAGCATCTGGCGACAAGATTTTGGCTGCAGGATTGTTGTCCTCTGCGGCAGCGGAGGTTCTCGCTGACGATTTTCATGACGAACTCGTGAGGGTGAATCACAAGTCGATCCTTCTTCTATTCCGGCTTGGTGAGTGGGAGGCTGGACTGGACGCGTCGGAGGCGATGCTCGCCAGGATAGGTTCCGGCGACTTCAAGGATGAGCGTACCCGAATCGCACTCTGCGAGTTTAGTCGGGTGACAAGAGATGCGCCTGCTGGAGACCGCTGGGCAAACGTGATTAGCCACCTGTCAGCCGGAATACGAAGTGCAGGAGATTCCAGCCTGGCGTTGCCGATCGATAGCCATCTTGCTGCGATGCTGATTCGGGCGGGAGCCTGCGAAGATGGTTTAGAGATATTGGCAGACATATCCATGCCCTTGTCGGGACTGATGCAGAGGGACGCCGGCGGGAATGAAGTACGCGTACCTGAGTACGAGGCCGCAGAACTGGCGCGTGCGCGGGCGCTGGACCTCTTGGGGCGGGTTGCAGAAGCGGAAGCTGCATACCGCAATCTGGCGAATGAGTTTCCCGAACTTCGTGCGGAATCGTTGTCTCGTCTGGCGGACTTGCTGGTCCAGAATGACCGATTGCAGGAAGGGCTCGACTTGGTGGAAGGCGCCAAAGCGCAAGATGGGGCGTTTGCCGCGCACGCGAACTCGATCACCGCTATCGCGTACGCTCGCCTCAACCGCGATGAAATCAGCCTGAAAGCTGCGGATCAGGCCATTCGGCAGTTCGATATAGCATCCGCAAAAGATGGCTCGGCATCGCGATTCCAGCAACACGTGAAGCTCGGGGTCGATAGCCTCGAACGAGCATTTGTGCCCAGAGAGTTGGAATGGCGTACCCGCCTCAACCTCATTGAAAGCGGCTTGCTGCGCCGCGAGCCGCTGAGTCGACAAGGCCAGGAGATTTATCGCATTTTGGACTGGGCTCGCCGGTTCGGTGACCGCTCCATCCAAGGCCGCTGCTTGAGGCTTCATGGCGAGATCGCGATCGCGATGGGCCGCGGCGAGGCGGCAATGGACGAACTCGATTCTGCTTTCGAATGTGAAATGGTTCCTGCTATCGGAAGGGAGTGGAAAATCCTGCTGGACCGCCAAGTGCCTAGTGCGTCCGACCCCATCGAGATTAGAGGGGAACAGTGGCGAAGATCGAGGCTCGAGGCTGGCGTTGGTATGGGCACTCTGCTGTCACTTGGCCGCGCCAAGATTGTCCTCCGCGCCGATCCGATCGACTCTCTGAATGCGGCAATCGCCGCGGCGCGCCGCCGAAACCGGCGTCTCGTCCTCTATTACGCCCTCGCAGCAAAGGGTAAGTATTTGAGACTTCAAGGCGAACGTGACGCAGCCAGCCTGGTCTGGATTGACGTCGTTGATGTGCTCGAAGGCCTTCGGACAAATGTAGCCGGCATCGAGTCACAGATCGGCGTGTTGGAAGACAAGGAGCTCGCCTACGGTGAACTCATGGATATTGCGGTTGAAACCGGCGATGCTATCTCGGCGATGCGAATGATGGAACGCGCCAAGTCTCGATCGCTTCTCGAAGAGATAAACTTCCGCAACCTTGCGGCTCCACTTGACGGCCAAAGTGACCAACAAGCCCGCGAGTTTCGGCAAGTTTTAATACGTTCGATCAACCGTGAGCTCACCGGCGACGGTGATGAGGAAGTCCGCTTGCTTGAGTTGAAGCGCAATTTCGCGAGATTGTACAGGCGACCAGAGTCCGGGCCGTCCCAGCAGCGTGCTGCGGCTCGCCCCGAGGAAGTTGCCGATCTTGCGACCACCGGAACTGTTGTCCTGCAGTATTTCGTCGCCGATGATCACATCATTCTCGCAGCCGCCCATGACAACCGCCTTGAACCGCCCCTTCGACTCAAATGCACCAGATCTGAGCTGCGCGAATTGCTGGATTCGCTAAGCTCCCAAATTTCCACGAGAATTTTCTGTGGGAGCCTTCGTGATCTTTACTCGATTTTGATCGAACCCGTTGAGGGGCTGCTTCAAGGCGGACAGCGACTCATTATTGTCCCTCATCGCGAATTGCATATGTTGCTGTTTCACGCACTTCAACGTTCCAGTGGTTTGTACCTGGGACAGCAACTTGCACTGCTTCATGCGCCGAGCGTCGCGGTTGCGAAGTTGGCATCAGAGCAGTGGAATCAACGAACATCACATGGAGCCGTACTCTTCGCCGGCAATGAGACCCCGTACTCTCCGCTCCCTGCTCTGCAAGCGGCTGCGGTGGAAGTCGACGAGATAGTAAAGCATCTTCCCGGCGCAACTCCATTGAAAGGACGAATGGCGGCACGCCGCCAGCTACTGCACCTAGATGGCAATATTGACGTTCTGCACCTGGCATGTCACGGGGAGTTCGATCATGACGATCCCCTGCTCTCTCGCATATACCTCGCCGATGGGCCGATGTATGGCTACGAAATCGAGCGCTTGGGATGCAGGCCACGCCTTGTCGTTCTTAGCGCCTGCGAGACAGCAATTCAAAGCCGCGCGGCAGGAGACGAGACCTTCGGCCTCGTGCGTGCCTTTCTTGCGAGAGGGGCTGAGAACGTTGTAGCCAGCTTATGGAAAGTGGCAGACGAGTCCACCGCCTTGTTGATGGGAGCGTTATACCGGGAGCTGGCGAAGAATCAATTCGACGTGCCAGAAGCTCTCAGGTTTGCCCAGATGCATCTACTGTCAACTTCCGAGTATGCTCACCCATTCTTCTGGGCGCCCTTTGTGGCGATGGGCGGATCTAAGGCCCGGGAAGACAATAGCGGAACGGAGGCATAATGACGAAGGTTGATGAACGCCTGGTGACCGAACTGTTGGGGGACCATGGAGTGGATGGCTTGGAGCCGCTTCATTTTGCTGCACGCCGGCTCGGTTGTACGGTCTGGGGGGGCAGGCTGCTGACTCCGCATGGCGATGCGGCTTTTCAGGTTCTGGTCTATCCCTTGGGCGAACAGCCGGAATCCTATGTTGATCTTGAGGAAGAGATCGAATCTCTAACCCTAGCTAACTCTGCTCGACACTTGGCGCGAGAGCTTCGTGACGACCATTGGGCCATACTCATTACCTGTGCGAAGCAAGATGCACTGATTTTGGACGGGTTCATTAAGCAGGCCCCGGAGAACCAGTCAACCGTTTCGTACCATCCGCAGCTGGATCGGGTTCTCGGAGGCGACTACTTTCACGAAGTCAATGGCAAATGGCTCAAGGCGTGCATCGCGTCGACCGAACGCGCAGTGCAGATGCCGGATTTGCTCAAAGCCGCGGAGAGCGCATACGTAAACGGTCGTATGTGGATGGGCAAGCTGGAACGGCCCCTACCAAAGCTTTTGGCTGTTCTCACGATCCCCGACCTTACTGTAGCGGAGGCCCCGTCCTCCTATGACGAGCTGGCATTGATGCAGTTCGTCGTTGAAGGTCGGGATGTCATCCAGCGGAAACCACACTCGAGCGTGGAGGCGGCTGAAGCCTTCGCCCGACAGCTATTCGGCTTCCTTGCGACCCAACACCATGCCGGCATCTACTTCAGCCGGGACGCCGGCTGCTGCATCAGGCCGGAGTTCCTATTGCAGAGCGGGGCTCTGACGGATGTCTACTACACCCTGCGTTTACAAGGCGAGACTTCAGTGCATGCAAGGGAGACAGATCTTTGGAATGCCCTGACTATTGCTTGTGAGACTGCCAAAGGAACTCAGCAGGGCTTGATCTCAATCCTCACATCTGCTGTCGTTCAATATCGGGTGAAAGAGACACTGTCACGGGACCTCGGTTATCTCATTGAGAGCGCTGCCGGCGGGATGGCACGAAATGATCCCACCGGCCTGCGAGTACTCTTGAAAACAGCGTTCCTCAAGACGTGAATCCAGGCGCTGAAGGTAGGCGCCCTCGATGAACGTGGTTCGCTTGTAACACGGGAGCTGATTTCGAAACTTGAACAAACATTTGAATCTGATCCTTCAACGCGGAAAACTCCTATTCATCTGGCAACGCTTTAAGGGATCCGCGATAGCGAGTACAAGGGAATCGCGGTCTTGAATCCACTGTGGCCATTTTGTGACCAGAACAACCGTTAATTTCCGTTATTCACCAGCAATTTACTGGTATCCAGAACCGACCCTGCGCAGAGTTTTGAAGCTGCGGTCAACTACTCCGCTGGGATCGCACAAACAACGTGGCGGATTCCGCCGGGGCATAGTTCGGAAACGTTGCCAGAATCGGGCCACGCACCCAAACGCTGTGCGTGGTTGCGCACATATGACGCCAACGCATCTTCTACACTAGGGCGTGTTAACACTACTTAGATACCTGAGCGCTTCGACGATAAGAGCAAAGTGGAGGAAGCCGAGAAAGACCAGGTCGAGTTTGTCGAAGCGCGAGAAGATGCGACGAAAGCCTTTGAGCCGGCGGAACAGGCG
>DATCCF010000103.1:0-5316 GCA_036511435.1 Terriglobales bacterium
CTAGAGCAGTTTAAGAATTACTGTAGTCGAGCGAGCACGGGTAGAGCGGCGCTTCAGCGCCGCGTTCCCGCTGATCCTTCACCTCCGAGCCGGCTTCAGCCGGCGGCACCTAGACTACACAAATAACTAAACCGCTCTAGACTGAGCCGCGCCTACGGCGTTGGATTTTCGCCCCGTAAATTCCACTGCAAATATCATATTGGGTTCTCACACACCCCCTAAAGGCCGTTCGTGATGACAACTCAGAGATACCGAAATCGGACATTGCTTATGCAGCACTCAATGAGCGGCGGCTCAAAGAGCGGAAACACTTACCTGGGCAAAAATAATGCACAGATTCAAACCGGGCATTGCGTTGAGGAACACCGAAATTTAGTGGATAAGTTGTTCGAGCGCCTGATGCACCATGCTCAGACTGGCTGGCCATAGTGTCACGATCATTAACGACGCGGCCATCAGTGCGGCGGCTCCGCTGACCAGGGGAATCAATTCCTTCACCGGCTTGTCGGGAATGGGCTGTGGACGCAGCAAGCGATCCACTCTCTCGGACAGATCGTGATCATCGGCCATCAAGGAACTGGTCAGATAAGAAAGCTGCGGCTTGTTGCCCATTCTCGCCACTCTGACCAGGGCGTCGGCCAGTGAAAGGGCGCGACGGGGATCGCCTGCGCTGGCTTGATCGTCGGCCGCCCATTCGATGGCTTTCGCCCAGCTCCGTTCCAGAGTTGCGAAACCACGCATGAAGGGCAGAACATCGGGCGCCAGCAACATGAGAAAGCGTTTCAGGTTGTCGCCCGAGGAGCGATGGGCACGCTCATGGCAGAGGGCGGCGTCAATCTGGTCCGCGGTAAGCCCGCGCATGACGCGACGCGAAATGACTAGCCGGGGATGGACCACACCGGCCACGGCCAACACCGGAGATTTATCTCTGAGCAGCAACGCCGGCGCGGTTTCTCCCGGCATGCTGATTTGCTGCCCGTGGCGCTCACAGCGATGCAGATAGCGCGCCGTGCCACGGACCGCGTGGACCACCCGCACTATCGCGAGCGCCCAAATCGCCGCTCCCAGCACCGCCGTCAAAAAACAAACGAATCCGACTTTTTCGCCGGTCGCTTCCGGCTCTAGCCACAGATAGCTGGGAATGCAGAAAGCCAGTACCGCAAACAATGTCAGCGTGAAGGGAAGCATGCGCACCGCAAACAGAAGTCGCGCCGCGGAACTTGGCTTCAATCGTTCCGCCATACACATCACGGTTCCGGCACTCAATCGGGTCGCCACAGCAAGCGCCAAGTGAATCATGAAAAACGAGGCGCAGCACAGGCAGAGTAACCGCAAACTGTATGGGAGACTCATGACTTCCTCCCTGCAGACAGTTCTTTACGCTTGTTCCGGATCTTCTCTTCCAGTTGATCGAGCAGGATCGCGTCGTGTTGGCCAACGGCGTCAACCAGCGACGACAACAACAACTCGCGGGCAGGTTGCGGACCGGCAAGAAAACCAGCGATCAGGTTGCCGGCGCGCTGGCGCTCCCACTCTTGACTGGACAGACGCGGCAAATATAAGAATGCGCGCTCTGACTTCTGCCTATCCAGCATTCCCTTCTTGAACAGCCGGTCCAGCGTGGTCATTACTGTGGTGTACGCCAGCTTACGTTCCAACTTATCGACCACGTCGCGCACACTACTCTGGCCGGCGATCCACAGGACCTCCATGATACGAATCTCCAGCGGGCCGAGCACCGGTTGCTGAGTCACACGGGTTGGAGCATCGCTATGCAGACGTTCGTTCCTTTCCAGCAGCTTAAAGAGTTGTGCTGTGGGTTGTCAATTCGGAATTTGACTCTACCGCCCTGCTGCACTGGGTTTACGAGAAAACTCCTGGCCCCGCACGGGCGCCAGAAAGGGAATAACGTAGCCCCTTATATCAAAATGGCCAGACTTGATGGCGTCAACTATCAGGTCGTACTTGAACTCGCCTCGGCGGAACGACTCATCATTCAAATGGAAGACGATCATCTGGTCCTTGGCCCCTCGCATCGAGACCTGTTCAGGAGTCATGTTCTTGACGACCAGCAGGATCGCCCCACCTTTTTTCTCGTCGGCCTCTCGCTTCTCTTTTGACTCTCCCTTTTGTCGCGCTTTTCGTTTTTCGCGCGCCCCTCGATCTTCTCGCGGCAACTGGAATCCGGGTATCAGCTTGCGCGCCTCCTCAAGATTCGTCGCGGGGAAGTTTCCCGGCAGCCACGCCCCATCCGCTATATCGCTGGGCCCCTCCACGATCGGGAACGTTACCAGAGTCTGACCTGGTTGCAGCTCCTTCTCTCCGTTGTAGACGGAAAACTCGCCTACTGCCACCGGCAACGCAACCACTTTCGAGCCTTCCGCTAGGAACAAGGGCCGCGGGCCGGCTTCCGTCAGGTCCGGGATACGGATATACGCGGTATCAGGCGTCTCGGCGACGACCATCGCCGGGCGGTCCTCGAAAGCGGCGACGGTTTTGCCGCTATCTCCGCTGAACGGCCCACGCACGGTACACAGTTGCCCTTTCATGCAGAGCGCCGCTGCTTCAAACAATCTCGGTGGTTTCTGCTGCTTGGGTGAGCTCGGTGCAAAGTTTATGAGCTTCGAAACGGAATGAGCGGAATTCCCCGTTTGCCGGAACGTGACGTTGAGTCCCGAGCCACTGCGCGGCACGGTGAAGACGATCGGTCCGTCGGCACGTTGCGGGCTTTCGCCCGGCACTTCGACCGTCCAGCCTGCCAGCGTCGAAGCTGGGCCCGCCAATTCAAGTGGCACCGCAACTCGGGTCACCGTGACTCCTGCCATAGTTTCATACTCGGCGGGGTTTGCAACTACGCTGCCCGAAACTCGCTCGCCGGCATAGGCCTGCACGGGCATAACCAACCCGACTTCCCGGTTGGCCGCGGTGGCCGTCGACTTTACCGGCGTCTTCGGCTGCAATTTTTGCCCTTCGCCGGCCGTCTTTCGCACGGCGTCCAGATGCTGCATCACTTCGTCATAGGTGAACTTCTTGACCTCTTCCGGTCCACCACCCGATTCCTCGCCCGCTGGACATTCCGTCACCTTATAGTCCTGAGTAGCCGTCTTCCAATCCTTGCAGATGTAGACGTTGGTCATCGGGTCGTGGGTCAACCGGTGTCCGGCGATTTGTTTGCCGGATTCATCGAAGACCTGGATAAATTCGCCGGTGAAGTTCGAGCTCGCATCGTAAGTGTTGCGAGTGATCTTATTGATCTTGCCGTCCGGCCAATAGGACGTGTTGGTTTGGTCAGGCCCAAAAAATCCCGGGTGATACTCGAAATCCACCCGATCCAGAACCTTCCCGTCCGCACCGATGGTGCGTTGTTGCATCACCTGGCCGGCGGCATTGTAGTCGAACTCCAACTTTCTACCGCCTCCAGCATTCTGCACCACGGTCTTTTGTGCAAACGATGGCGCTGCACTGCATGTCAGGACCGTAAAGAAAACGAAACCGAGCCAAATACGCAGGAGGCAATAGCCGCGCTTTTGTCGCACGTGTCTTCCCCTCGACGAGAATCTTTCGGTTGATGAAGGTTGAAAAGTTCAGGGAGCTGAATTCTGGGAGCCTTCCAATTGCTGGGCACACATTGGGGCTCCCCAGTAGCAGTCAATTTATAGTTTAGCATGGAGACCCTACACCCAGACCGCCTGCAGTCTTCAGTTTTCAGGCACTGCCAACCGTTCTCGGCTGGAGAAATGAATTACTTCCTAAGTTAGTCTGCCGTTCCTGCCACTTGTGTTCCGACGGCCCAAAGGGACGCGAGTAGGCATTTGCTGGGCCCGATTTGTAAAATTTTTGTGACATTTTTATCATAAATACGCTGGCCTAAAACGGGACCCCGGTGCGCTTCCCCGCGTAAAACCCCTTTGAAAACAGGGTTTCGCTGCACTCCGGCAAAGAGCCAACGGACTGGAGGGTGGGGGGACTCGGCATCGACGGTGACCAGTAACTACGTTAATACGTTAATAATAGTTGCATTGCGCCATCGCTTGTGTTCCAATCGCTCCACCTGCCTAGAACACCGTTAACAAGGCAACGAAACCAAATTGCTCGACTAAGTAGACACGAAGAACCGTGTTCCAACCAATCACACCTGCCGAGTTGCGAAACTACTGCGCGCAAGCGACACCCAATACGCCGGGTAGATTAGTAAGGAGAATGGGATCACTATGACAAGAAACACCTCGAAAATTATCGTGGCGTCCATGCTCGCCGTGGGCGTCCTCGCACTTTGTGCCCTGCCGCTCGCTGCGCAGGACCAACCAAGACCAATCGTGAGCGCCGCGACGGCGTCTGGCGTTACTCCGGCACTCGGAGAACTAATGAAGGTGCCGCAGCCGCTACAATACGGCTTCCACGAAGCGCCTCCGCTTCGCCTCATTGCAAAACCAAACCACGGATACTCCGTGGATACGGTGGAACAGCGCGGTGGTGCTGCTCCCACAAGCAACTACTCGTACTTTGCTAACATCCTTGGCGTCGGCAACGGCTTCCACAACTACTCCGTTCCCGACGCTCCCCCCGATACCAACATGGCGGTTGGCGCCACCCAGATCCTGCAATGGGTGAACGTCTCCTACACGATATGTAACAAGGTTGCGCTCACGTGTACGGACCCCATTCTTGGCAACACGCTTTGGGCTGCCGGTATCCCCGGAACCGCCTGCGCCAACAACAACGCCGGCGACATCCTCGCCCAGTATGACCGGGTGGCCGATCGCTGGTTCCTGTCGCAGAACGTGTTTACTTCTCCGTACGAGGTATGCATCGCTATCTCCGACACTAACAGCGCGCTTGGTTCTTGGCATGTTTGGCAGTTTCCGGTGCCCGGTTCCGGCTTCCCCGACTACCCGAAGATCGGTATTTGGCCCACTGGCGGCGTCAACAACGGCTACTACCAAGCCGTGAACAACTTCGGCCCTGGCGGCAGCGGCTTCCGCGGTCCTCAGATCTGCGCGTATGACCGCGCAAATATGCTGGCGGGCGGTGCCACTCCTACCCAGATTTGCTTCCAGTTGACCGCGACCGAGGACAGCTTGTTACCCGGCGACCTCGATTCGCTTATCGGTCCGCCCAACACATCATCTGGTCCCCAGGATGAGTTCTACATCGGCAGCGTAGCCGACGTAGACGCCTCTCATTTGTCTCTGTACCAGTTCCATGCGGATTTTACGACTCCCAGCCTTTCGTTCGTCCATGGTAGCCCTAACACAATCCTCCAGACGGTACCCACGTATAGCGGCTCCTGCAGCGGCTCCTATGGTGGCGCTTGCG
>DATCCF010000104.1:0-4270 GCA_036511435.1 Terriglobales bacterium
GCCGTCAACGACCCCACTACCGCCATCACCTGCGTCGATCAGTTGAGCCGCATTCTGATCCGCTTCGTGTCCCGAGAGCCGCCGGAGGAGTTGCTCTACGATCCGCCGGGCATCGTTCGCGCCAGCATTAGATGGATCCGCTTCGGGCGCCTGCTAGAGGCAGCCTTTGAACAGATCCGCATGTATTCGAAGGCGGACGTGGCTGTCAGCTTGCGCTTGCTGCGAGCTCTCGGTGACATCGCCGCCTCGACGCCCGATCCGGAGTTCCGCCAGATACTCGTCGAACGCGGAATGCGGATAGTTGCAGGTTGCGCTGAAAAGCTGGGCGAAGAGGAACTGAGCGTGTTGCGCGTTCGTCAGGCCGCGCTGGAGAGCTTCACCTCGATCTCTCAGACGCAAGGCCCGTGACGGACCCCGACTTGCCCAGCTTGAAAGAGCTCGTCCGCCGATAGTTATTAACCGGCCCACGCAATTCCGGGCGTGATTTCACCAAATCGCACACTGACTCCTCCCCGTGGTCTCGTCCTGCAGCGTGCGCCAGCGTTTAGCAAACCCCGTTCCGCATCTCTCGGCCATACGCGAGGTGCCGGGAATTGTCTTCCACGTGGGCGTTGGTTTCCATCTCGAGCAACGCCAAGCGCCCGGCGGCGAACATGCGATCGCGTTCCGCAGCTTCATTCAATCTTTCTAGCTGTCTTCCTCTGTCATCATTCGTGTCCAGTGTTAAGGCGTCGCGATAGCGCACGAACAATTTGGCAAACTGCTGGAGAAAGGCTTCTTCGATAGACATAACAGATCAGACCTCTTGTTAAGGCCGACTTACTCACTTTTGGCGGATTGCTCGATTCGGCGAAGACGTTGGCTTAGCTCGCTGGATTTCGCCCGGATCCAATGCGCATCGGGACCATCCTGGGGCGGGCGGCAGGCCTTTCCCAGGGCCAGAGCATCTTCCCGCTGCGAAACGAGCCGTAGGGCTTCCTCCATGGCGGCAATCTTTTCTTCGATGTTGCGCAGTTCTTCGGCCAGCGTTACCACATATACAGCGTCACGCGCATGCTTATCGGTTAACAGTTTGGCCTCTACCAGGGCGGGCCGAATGACAGCGAGCGCCAAGGCCGGCAGGTGATTTGCTTTTGCGGTTGCCATGTTGCACCTCCGAGCAGCACGTCAGAGATCGTACTCGGAAATCAATTTGAAACATGCCGGGCATTGATTCTTGTGATCATCGACAATAGTCTCCACACAGGTCGAAAGGTTGCGGTTAACGCGGCCCACGGTTCCTGCTGTGCCCACAGTCGAGCTGTCATTAGGAGCTGGCTCAGCATCCCCACTCTGCCTCTCCTGGTTTGGCAAAATAGCGACGCGAGTCATCTTCCATGCGGGCGTTGGTTTCCAGTTCGAGGATGGCTAACCGTGCGGCCGCAACCAGACGGTGGCGTTCGTCGGCGGGAACCAAGTTCCACGATGCACTTCCCTGTTCTGCTTCCGGCGATAAGGCATCGCGATAGTGATGAAACAATCGCGCAAACTGCTGAACGAAAACTTCCTGGGTTGACATGTCTTGTTGGGCGCCTTTCTGCGCACAATTGATTGGACATCGAGTCGCGTAAAGATCGAATAAATCTTGCATAAAGAATTTGTAAGCCCCCCACGCTTTTACCGTCCAAAGCTTAGATCTAGCGCCCTATTCCAGACCCCTGTCGCAGGCTCGGTACGAAACGGCGCGACCAGACGTGTCGGCGCGCCTTGTCTCCACGGGAGTGGTAGTTCGCCCCGTTCTTCATCAACGGCGTCCGTCATTCCGGGGTGCTGGATAACGATGCGTCACTCGAAGGAGTCTTGTACCGAAGCTCGCGGGAAAAGTATTTCGCGCCACCGTCCCAGCCGTCAGACTCCAGTCTTTGAATCAATTACCAATTTTCCTTTTTGGTCTTTATAAAACATTTACGAACTCTTTATGCGGAATTTATTAGCGGAGTGCTCCAATTGGATTGCCAGAACCGTGCGGGACCACACGCATGGGAAGGGAAGTCATGATCGTTCTGCTTTTCGTTGTTTGCGTCGCAAGTTTGTTGTTCTTCGCAGTGTTCCTATTCCAAATCTCACGTCCGCGGCGCACACCACGGAAGGAGCCAGTCGTCCGCAAAGTAAGCACAAGCGAGGCTGTCGAGCCCGCGGCCGGACGGAAGTGGCTGATCCATCTCGAACAACAGATGGCCGAATTCCTGCGGCAAAACAAGACTACGGCAATTCTGCTTGTGGTGCTGGCGATATCTTCAGCCTCGCTGGTGGCTCAGGAGCAGGGAGGCCCGCCCCCAAACTCAGACGAACAGCAACCGCGGCAAATGGCTCAGCAGTCGTCCGACCCTATAAGCGCACCGGCCATGCAGCCGGCGGACCAGCAGCAGACAGCCGGGCAATCCTCGCCCCCAGCCCCGAGCCCGCTCCCCACCCCTGCAATTACGGGCCCGCTGCAGGCGGCCCCACCAATCACTTTTGAGGGCGGACCTTTTGGAAAGCTCAATCTAGACGGCGTCGTCAGCGGGATAGGCCTGTGGCAAGGGAACCATGTGCCGGGCGATAACACAACACAAGCAGCTCTAAGTAATGGCCAGGTCTTTATTCAGAAGACCACCAGCTGGTGGCAGTTCTATGTCCAAGCGGGCGCCTATGACATTCTCGCCCTGGGAACGCCCTTTCTTTCAACTCAGAAGGTGATCTCCGACCTCTATGGGCCGGTACCGGTGGCGTACGTGAAGCTTGTACCGACGAAGACCTTCTCCGTGATGATTGGGGCGCTGCCTACGTTGATGGGTGCTGAGTATACCTTCGACTTCGAAAACATGAACATCGAGCGCGGCCTCTTGTGGAACCAGGAAAACGCCATTAATCGCGGCATCCAAGTGAATCAGACTCTGGGGAAATTTACCGCCTCGCTGAGTTGGAGCGACGGATACTACTCCAACCGGTACTCATGGCTGAGCGGCTCCCTGACTTACGTGAATGGGCCCCACAGCTTGTCATTCATTGGTATGGGGAACTTGGGTCAGACCGCATTCCAGACTCTGGCCACACCTGTGCAGAACAACAGCCTCATGTATGCGGCCATATACACCTACACGAAGGGGAGCTGGATCGTTCAGCCGTACTTTCAATACAGCAATGTGCCCACCAATCCGAGTGTCGGGGTGCTGCACGGGGCATCGACGTGGGGTGGCGCAGTGTTGGCGAGTCACACCTTCAAGCATGGTTTCTCGCTGGCCGGACGCGGAGAATACATCACGAGTACGGGGAGCTTGGCTGAACAGTCGGTCAATCTGCTGTACGGTCCAGGCAGCGGCGGCTGGTCCATCACGTTGACTCCAACATATCAATACCAGCGCTTCTTCACCCGTGCAGACTTTTCTTGGGTTCAGGCAACCAGTTTCGCCCCAGGAAATGCGTTCGGTTCCACGGGAACGAACGCAAACCAACCCCGGGGCGTCATTGAGGTGGGTTTCCTGTTTTGAGCGGCAAGAGTGTGCCGGCGATGTTTGCTGAGAATTTTGCTTTTGGAGACAGCTTATGCAAGACGTTCTTTTCACAGTACTGACGATCGCATTTTTTGTTGTTTCGATTGGCTATGTGCGCTTCTGTGAGCGCATGAAGTAAGGGGAACTATGCACACCGAATCGACCATCATGCTGACAGTCTGCGCGTTGACCATGATTTACCTCTTCTACGCGCTTTTGCGACCGGAGAAATTCTGACATGACCGCCAATGGATGGCTTCAAATCGCCATATTTCTCGCGCTGATCCTCGCCGTCACCAAGCCCATGGGCGTGTTTATGACGCGGGTTTTCAATCGCGAGCGGACGTTCCTGGACCCGGTGCTGCGGCCGATCGAGCGGCTGATCTACCGGACGACCGGTGTCGACGAAAACCACGAGATGCGCTGGACGGAGTACGCCTTCGCCATGCTGCTGTTCAGCGCGGTGTCCATGCTGCTGCTGTACCTGATGCAGCGCGTGCAGGGGCATCTTCCCTTTAACCCGCAGAAGTTCGCCGGGGTAACGCCCGAGCACCTGGCATTCAACACGGCGGCTTCGTTTACCACCAACACCAACTGGCAGGCCTACTCCGGTGAGTCCACGATGAGCTACTTCACCCAGATGGCCGGCCTGACCTACCACAACTTTATTTCGGCCGCGACCGGCATTGCGCTGGCGATCGCCTTTATTCGCGGGATCGCCCGCCGCCAGATGCAGACCATCGGAAACTTCTGGGTGG
>DATCCF010000105.1:0-7961 GCA_036511435.1 Terriglobales bacterium
CGGAGACCGGTGTCCGGTCAAAAGAACGCTCACCCTACTGGCAACCAGTCGACGACGAGTGCTGATCGGCCGCTAGACGTACAACGGAAATCCGGGGCCTGCGGACGTGGCTCGAAAGAGTGGAACGAACGTACCCGCTTGCCCAGGTAGTGCGGGCCTTCATCTGGATTATTCATGAGGATCTCACGCCTTGAAGGGGCACGGCTTCAGCCGTGCCGTAACCTGCCGTCATTGATGATGGCTTTAGCCACTGAGGGATTTCGGTGTTGAGGCGCAGTACGACTTCCTCAAGGGTTGAAGAGGCCATGTGAGAACTGTGCCGTCCCTGAAGGGACTCGGATGTATTTCCCACTTCACCCAGCGCTAAAGCGCTGGGCTAAGCTCTTTCACCCCGTTCGGGGCTATTTTTATGCCTTCTTCCACGCGGCCATTTTGACGCCTATTTGCCTCGTTGCAGGGCTTCCCGGGCTAATTCGAGCTGCGCACGTTGGGCGTCCGTAGGCGTTGGGTATTTCAGGTCCATCTTTTTCAGCGTATCCACGACGATGTCAGAGACGGTTAGATGGGTGAACCATTTGTGATCGGCTGGAATGATGTACCAGGGCGCATGCTCGGTGCTGGTGTGGTTGATCATGTCCTCGTACGCTGCCATGTAGTCATCCCAGCGGAGCCGCTCGTGCAAGTCGCCTTCTGAAAACTTCCAGTTCTTTCCCGGGTCATTCAATCGCTCCAGGAATCGCTTCTCCTGCTCCGCTTTGGAGACGTGCAGAAAAAATTTCAGAATCACCGTGCCGTTGCGGACCAAGTGGCGCTCGACGTCGTTGATCGACTCGAAGCGATGTTGCCAAAACTTCTTGCTGGGCCCGGTGAATCCGGGCAGATGTTCCTGCTTGAGCAAGTCAGGGTGTACCCGTACCACCAATAACTCTTCGTAGTGGGAGCGGTTGAAGATGCCGATACGGCCGCGTTCGGGCGACTCGCGATAGGTCCTCCACAGGAAGTCGTGGCTGAGTTCGTGCTCGGATGGCGTTTTGAAGCTGAAGACCTCGCAGCCTTCAGGGTTGACCCCCGACATCACGTGCTTGATGGTGCCGTCTTTCCCGGCCGCATCCATGGCCTGGAGGATCAGCAGCAGGGCGTAGGTGTGCGAGGAATACAACAGGTCCTGGTACTTGGCCAGGCGCTGCACGTTTGCCTTCAGCTTGGATTGAGCATGAGCGTGCGACTGGTAGCCGCCTTTGAAAGCGGGATCGAAATCCTTTAGCCGAATGGGTTTGCCGGGTGTTGCCATCATGGACTTGGTCTTCATACGAGTCGCCATCATACTTGGATTGCCCTCCGTTTGCCGAGCCCGGCGCGAATTTTGCATAGTTGACCAACGAGGCCACAGTTTTACAGCGCTGCGGCATCCCGTGGGCGAAGCGTCACGGGTTGGCAACCTTTGACATTCTGAGATACAGTTTCTGACGCATAGGAGGAAGTATGCATAGAACTCGCAGAACCCTAGGCGTGGTTTTCCCGGTCCTGTTTTGTTTCGCGGCCATAGGGGTAGCGCAACAAGCGCAGCCCGTCCCCTCCAAGGATCAGTCGGTCCAGACCCCACCAAACAGCGCTACGCAATCTCAGGCAGCCAATGAGACGCTCAGTCCAGAGAGTCAGGACCGGCTCATGAAAGAGGTTCGCCATGAGTTAATCATGCTGCCGTACTACGGCGTGTTCGACAATCTGGCCTTCCGCATTGACGGGCGTACCGTCACTCTGGAAGGACAGGTGACGCAGCCGGTTATGAAATCCGACGCTGAAAACGCGGTGAAGCGCATTGAAGGCGTGGAGAAAGTAGTTAACAACATTGAGGTCCTTCCGCCCAGCTCCATGGACGACCGTACTCGACGGGCGGTCTACCGGAGCATCTACAGCTATGGCCCACTCTTTAAGTATGGAGGCATGGCCGTTCCGTCCATCCACATCATCGTAAAGAGTGGACATGTCACGCTCGCAGGGGTGGTGGATAGCGAAGCCGACAAGAACGTGGCGGGCATGCGCGCCAACCAAGTCCCCGGCATTTTCCAGGTCACCAACAACCTTCGGGTTGTGAGTAGCAGTGGCCAAGGCAAGAGGAAATAGCTTAGGGGGAAGATCGCTTGGAAGGAAGGGCGCGGCCTGAGAGCCGCACCTTCGGTTATTCGCTCTCGGGTTTCAAGCTGTTTTCCAACCAGGAACGTCCAATCAACTCACATTTCCTGGAGCAAAAAGTCTGCCCGTCACGAGCCCGGCTTGTGCTTTTCAGATATTGGGAATAACACCAGAGACAGACCGCAGTGGAAGTGGCTGCGTCATACTTATTTGGTTGCATGCAATCTCCAGTGGAAAGCGAGCATAGGACAACTCGCCGCCAAACGCAACCGGCAAAATCGTCGAACCAAGAGAGTTAAGTCGGATAAGACCCTGGTGAGGGTTCAGGCGCGCTCAGGTGCCAATAGCTCGCGGATCGACTCCCGCTTGCGCACCAGCCGGACCCGGTTGCCGTCCACCAGCACTTCAGCCGGCCGCGGACGGCTGTTGTAATTCGAAGCCAGCGACATCCCATAGGCGCCGGTATCGAGGATAGCCAGCAGTTCGCCTTCCTGCACCTGGAGCAGTTCACGGTCACGGGCCAGAAAGTCTCCCGATTCGCACACCGGCCCAACCACGTCAACGGTTTCCGTCGCCCGGTCTTTTGGCAGAACAACCGGAACGATTTCGTGATACGCGCCGTAGAGCGAAGGGCGGAGCAGGTCGTTCATTGCCGCATCCACAACCACGAACTGCTTGCCGTTGTTGCGCTTGCGATAGATGACACGCGTCAGCAAGGCTCCGGCAGGACCCACGATGGCGCGGCCAGGTTCGAGCAGAAGATGCATGCCGAGACCTTTCAGCGGCCCCAGCACCGCCTTCGCATATCGGCTGGCTTGCGCGGCAAAGTTTGCTTTGGGGTTGGGTTCGTACTGGATGCCGAGACCTCCGCCGGCATCGACGAAGCGGATATCGTATCCTTCAGCCCGCAACGAACTCGCCAGCGAAGCCACACGCTCCATCGCTTCGCGAAAGGGGGTCACATCCGCGATCTGGGAACCGATGTGAACGCTGACGCCGGCCGGTTTCAGATACCGGTTTTCGGCGCCTCTACGGTAGAGCGCTGCCGCGTCGCGCCAGGGCACACCAAATTTGTGCTGGTGCAGGCCCGTGGAGATGTAAGGGTGGGTCTCGGTTGCGACATCGGGGTTCACCCGCACCGCGAAATTAGCTGACTTGCGCAGATGCGTCGCGCGCGCCGCCAGCAATTCCAGCTCGCTGGCGCTCTCGACATTGAAGAGCAAAATGCCAGAGCGAAGCGCCAGATCGATTTCTAGAGACAGCTTTCCGACGCCGGAAAAAACGACTTTCGATTTGATTTTGCCGGTCGCTTCGGTTACCCGCTCCAGCTCTCCACCGGAAACGATGTCGAATCCCGCTCCCTGGCGGGCAAGCAGGCGCAAGATCGATAGATTCGAATTCGCCTTCACCGAATAACAAATGGTGTGCTCGCAACCGTGGAACGCCTGGTCGAACTGCTGGAAGCGCTGGCGGATTGTCGAACCCGAGTACACGTAGAGCGGCGTATCGTAGAGTCGCGCCAGCCGGGAGAGCGGAACCTCGTCTGCGTGCAGCTCAAGGTCGGACTTGCGGACGGGTCGCGTATCGCGCCGGTAAGTGAACGCGGGTGGGCGTTCCGGTGGTCGGTGAGATTTCACTTTTTAGCGGACGGTCCTTTCACTTTCATGACCACGATGGTCTGGTCGTCGAATGCCTCGACACCTTCCGCGTGGCCAGAAACAGCCGTAAAGATCATGTCCGCCAGTTCCTCGGCACTACGATGCGCATTGGCTCGCACGACGTTCTCCAGCCGATGGCGTCCGAACATCTCCCCCTTGGAGCTGGTGGCGTCGAGAATCCCATCGCTGAAGAAGAGGAACACATCTCCCGCGTGCCCGTGCAGAGTCAGTTCATCGTAGGTGGCGTTGGAGAACAAACCGATCGGCAAACCAGTAGCTTGAATCTCTTCCAGCTTGCCATCATGACAGTGAATCGGACGCGGCAGGCCTGAGTTCGAGATCTGGAGCAGTTGCTGGTTGTCGTCCCAGATGGCGTAGATCATCGAGACGTACTGGCCTTCGATCGGACGTTCCGCGAGCGAGAGGTTGATTGCCTCCAGCATGCCAGCGGCGCCAGGTTCTTCGTTGGCCAGCGAGCGTGCAATGCCGCTGACCAGTGCGGCATAGATGGCGGCGGGTGCGCCTTTGCCGCTTACATCGCCGACCGCGATGCCGGTTACGCCCTGTCCACTGTACTTCAGGAAATCGTAAAGGTCGCCGCCGATTTGGCGCGCGGGCGCAAAGCGCGATGCCACTTCGGCATTCTGAAATGTCGGCATTTTCTGCGGCAACAACCGGAACTGCAGCTCCCGTGCCAGCGCCAGGTCCTGCTCCAGCCGTTTCTCCTGCCGCGCGATGCGCTCATACAGCGTCGCGTTCTCAATGGCGATCGCCACCTGCGCGGCCAAGGTGGTCATGGTGCGCACATGGTCTTCGGTGAAGTATCCGCGGCGGGTGTGTTCGATATCGAGGACGCCGATCACCTTGTCTTTGTAGATCAGCGGAATGCAAAGTTCCGAGCGCGTCTCCGGATTGGCCTTGATGTAGCGCGGGTCTTTGCTGACGTCCGGCACCAGGACTGCCTGCTTGTGCTGGGCGGCGTATCCCACCAGGCCGACGCCCAGCGGGACCTCGTGCTTGAGTTTTACGCTCTCGTTGAAGCGCAACGAGAAGCGATGCTGCAAGAGGCTGCCGCCCGTTTCTAGCAGCAGGATGGAAAACATCTGGTAGTCGATGATGCGGGTTACCAGTTCGGCAATCCGTTTCAGCAATTGGTCGACGTTGAGAATGGAGGTCAGTTCGCGGCTGATCTCGGTCAGCAAGGTCAGTTGCCGCGCCTGTCGCGAGACGCGGGTATACAGGCGCGCGTTCTCGATGCCAATGGCGATACGCGAAGCGAACAACGTCAGCAGGCGCTTGTGTTCCTCGGTGAACGCGCCCGGTTGTGCGGCTTCCACGTCGATGACGCCGATCACCTTGTTCTTGGCGATCAGGGGAGCGGCCAACTCGGACCGCACGCCCGGTGCGGAGTTGATGAAGTTTTGCTCAGCCGCCACATCGTTGACCAGCACGGTCTCGCGTCGCTGTACAGCTTGTCCGGTAACGCCCTGCCCAACCTTAATGCGGATGCGTTCCGCCACCTCGGGAGGATGGCCGACCTGGAAACGGACGCGCAGCTCTTGTGTCTTCTCGTTCAGCAGCAAGATGGCAAAAATTTCGTAGTCGATGACCCGCTTCAGCATCTCTGCCACGCGTTGCAGCAGAGTGTTCAAATCCAGCGTCCGGTTTACCGCGTCCGCCACTTCCAGCAGGTAACTATCGACGGAGGCGGGTGCCGCGGGCTGTTTGATGGGGGATGACATCGGGCTGGGATTCTTGTCCTTCATCATAACAGTCGAATCGGCCGTAAATGGGCCTGGGAAGCGCATTCTGAGCCTCTGTAACCGCGTCGTATCAGTACAGAGACCGGGCTCGGCGCCAACGCAGCATGGTAACACTGCGACTCGCCTGCTGATGTATCCTCTCGGGTAGGCATGCGAGCTGCGGTACCATGTCGCGGCCCCCGGACTTCTCCCCGGTCAAAGGCGCGTGAAATCGTTTGAACTTCCTGCTCACCCATAAACGCGAAGTGGCAACCCTGACCGCCGAACACTTGTGGCTGGTGGGAATTTCGATGCTGCTGGCCATCCTCATCGGAGTGCCGCTGGGCATACTGCTGACGCGCCGTCCGAAATGGAAAGCGTTTGTGCTCGGCAGCACCAATGTAGTCCAGACAATTCCCAGCCTCGCGCTCTTCGGATTGCTGTTGCCGCTGCCGTGGCTGGGCGCTCGCGCAGACCGTTTGGCGATCATTGCGCTCGCTCTCTACGCTCTGCTTCCGGTGGTCCGCAATACCTACGTCGGGATTTCCGGGATCAGCGCACCAGTGCGCGAAGCCGCGATTGCCATGGGCCTCACTTCGGGCCAACTGCTCTGGCATGTGGAACTCCCGTTGGCGCTGCCGGTGATGCTCGCAGGCATTCGCGTGGCTGCCGTGATTACCATCGGAGTCGCCACCATCGCGGCGGCCATCGGCGCGGGCGGACTTGGCGAGTTCATCTTTCGCGGCATCGCCATGGTGGATAACGGAGTGATCCTGGCCGGCGCCATCCCCGCGGCTTTGATGGCATTGGCCGCGGACTTGGTCCTGAGCGGCTTCGAAAAGCTGATGGTCCGCAGGCTACACTGACATGGACCGCCGTAGCTTCCTGGCCGGCCTTGCTCTCCTTTCCGCGGCTGGTTGCATTCCGCGCAAGAGCGCTCTCACTGTCGGGTCGAAGAACTTTACCGAACAACTTGTCTTGGGCGAACTGCTGGCGCAAGTCCTGGAGAGCGTTTGTCGCCAGCCGGTCGAACGCCGCTTCTATCTTACTGGAACCTACATCTGTCATCAGGCGTTGCTCGCCGGACGCATCGACGTGTACGTCGAGTACACCGGAACCGCGCTCGCCGCCATCCTGAAAGAACATCCTTCTGGCGATTCCCAGAGTGTGTATCGACAGGTGAAGGAGCAGTATCTGCACAAGTTCGGTCTGGATGTCATGCCGCCGCTTGGTTTCAACAACAGCTTCGCCATGGTCATGCGCGGGGATGACGCGCGCCGCCTGAAGCTGACAACACTCTCGCAACTCGCGAGTGTCGCCCCCGATTTACGCTTGGGAGTGGGATACGAATTTATCGAGCGCCAGGACGGATATAAGGGCCTGGTCAGCACCTACGGCCTGAAGTTCGCGGAAGCGCCGCGCGTAATGGACTTAGGACTGCTCTATCGTGCGCTGCAAAACAAATCCGTGGATGTGGTTGCAGGCAACAACACCGACGGCTTGATTGCGGCGCTTGGATTTGTCGTGCTCGACGATGACAAACGTTACTTTCCTCCCTACGATGCGGTGCCAATTGTTCGTCCGCAGCTCTTTCAGGAATGTCCCCAGGCAACAGCAGCCTTCGACCGGCTGGGCGGCCGCATCACCGCCGCCGACATGCGAAAGATGAATTACGCCGTCGATGGCGAAAAGAAAGACGCCGCGGAGGTGGTGAGGGAGTTCCTCCATGACCAGGGCCTACAAGCTTGATTAAGTCTCGGAGAATCCGGGAGCGCGAGCATGTGTGGCATAAATTCTCCCATTTTGGTCAAAACTATGTGCAAAATCCTGCAATCTTGCCCCGCTTTCTGGAATGCAAGTACAGGAATCTATTGCTCTGAGGTTTGGCCCCGAACTTGCATTGATCTCAGTGAGCTTTCAACTTGTCAACAGGAGGGCGCGCTTCATGCACCTGCGTCGTGGATTGTTTTTGGTGTTGTGTCTTTGCTTGCTCAGTGTCGGAGCCTTTGCGGATACCGTCACTGGCCAGTTCACAATCGATGTAAACGGGAACCCAGTTACAAGCCAGGGATTTGTTACGTTCACCCTCAACATGGACGGATCGATCGCAGCGTCCTTGACCGTTACAAACGGAGCCAATATCTTAGGGTTTGGCTTCAACTCAGCAGCGTTTAATCTGCCCGAGTCGAACTTCTCGCCAACCCAACCCGACAACCCAGATGGATGGGGAGATGCCTTCGGCAGCCAACCGTCTGGATTTCTCTGCACACAGTGTGGACCGACCGAAACCTGGACCATCGACGGAAACTACTCGTCGGTTTTCGATGTTCTGGATGGTGGAAGCGGCCAGTCCTCCGTCGACTTCTTCCTGCTTGACTCCAACGGCAACCAGTGGGGTGGCAATGGCGGCACCACAGGAACGACCCCT
>DATCCF010000106.1:0-9975 GCA_036511435.1 Terriglobales bacterium
CTAGAGCAGTTTAAGAATTACTGTAGTCGAGCGAGCACGGGTAGAGCGGCGCTTCAGCGCCGCGTTCCCGCTGATCCTTCACCTCCGAGCCGGCTTCAGCCGGCGGCACCTAGACTACACAAATAACTAAACCGCTCTAAGAGCTAAGAGCTAACGGCTAAAAGCGAAGAGCGAAGAGCGAAGAGCGAAGAGCGGCTTCTCCAAGCGGTACAATAGTTACGTCACATGGCTACAGCTCCCGAATTGATCCAAATCGAGATTGGCCCGCGCCGTCCGGCTCCCAAGCCGGAATGGCTGAAGGCTCGCGCGCCGATGGGAGAGAATTACCACAACCTTAAGACCCTGGCGCGCAAGCTGGAACTGAACACCGTCTGCGAGTCGGCGCATTGTCCCAACATCGGCGAGTGCTGGAACCATCGCACCGCGACGTTCATGTTGCTGGGCAATCTGTGTACCCGCCGCTGTGGTTTCTGCGCCGTGCCGAAAGGCCGTCCGCAGCCGATCGATTTTGAGGAGCCGCGCCGGGTTGCCGAAGCAGTCGAGAAACTGGGACTGAAGTTCGCCGTCGTCACCAGCGTCAATCGCGACGACGACAATGTCGGCGGGGCGCGCGTCTTCGCTGACACCATCACGGAAATCCGGCGGCGCGTTTCCGGATGCCGCGTGGAAGTGCTGATCCCCGACTTTCAGGGATTGGAAGAGCCCCTGCGCATCGTGATGGACGCCAAGCCCGACATCCTCAATCACAACACCGAGACCGTGCCTCGCCTGTATCGCGTCGCCCGCTCAGGGGCGCGTTACGAGCGCACGCTGCGGCTGCTGAAACGCGCCAAGGAAATGAATCCGGCCATTCCGACCAAGAGCGGGGTGATGGCCGGTCTGGGCGAGAGCACGGGCGAACTGCTCGAAGTTTTCCGCGATCTCGCGGCCCACCACGTGGACATCCTCACCATCGGCCAGTACCTGCGGCCGTCGAAGGACCACCTTCCCGTGGCCCGGTTATACACCCCCGACGAGTTCCGCTTCCTCAAAGAAGAATCCTTGCAGATGGGTTTCCGCCATGTCGAGTCCGGCCCGCTGGTGCGCTCCAGCTATCACGCGGACGAGCAGGCCGACGCCGGCGTTCGGACGGTATAGATCCGCGTGGATGAATCCACCCGCAGTGTATTACCTTCGTGAACAATCAACGGTCGTCAGAACCTCCGAACTCGAGGCATCCCAGTAAACGAAATGCATGTCCTCGATACCGATGCCACTTGGATTGGACCTCCTTAGCGGTTCAGCCTCCGGCGCAGAACGCCGACGACTCCGAGGATGCCAGAACCGAACAGCATGATGTTGCTGGGCTCAGGAATTGGGGGACCGCAATTGGGACTGCTGCGATCGGCGACGCAGCCGCAGCCGATGCAAGAACTGCCGGTCAGTGTGAAGGCTTCCGAAGGAAGCGAGCCAAGGCTGTTCTCATAGGCCGAAGACGGTCCGCTGTTCTCATCCCAGTAAATCGGGTTGCTAACAGAGCAGCCGGAGGTGGAGCAGGCATTGCTCAGAGTGGCATAGCCCGCGCCCGACCACGGAATGGTGGCGAACGAATAGTCTGCCTGGTACAGGTTGTAACCATACTGGTTAGTTCCCAGGAAGGTGTTGGTAGCGTCGGTCAGCGTCTGGGGAGTACCGCCGAACGAGGAGCTTCCGATTGCCATGTCCACGGTCGTCACAAGATCGGTGCTCGAGGCATCCCAGTAAACGAAATGGAAGTCTTCAATACTGGCGCCACTTGGCACCGTGAACGAGTCGCTGACGGCAAAGCCAAAGTTAATGGTCCAGGCATCGGTTGTGCCATTGGCAGGACCGTTGGAATACAGTGTGTCGGCCATAACCGGAGCCACAGCCAGCATCAGGCACAGAATTGTTAGCAGGGAAAGAAATGTAGTGCGCATGGAAGGTGTACCTCCTGGGTCTGCTAGAGGCCACCACCATTTTCATCCTCTTCACAGCGCGCGCAACACAGTATTGTTACCAAAGCGCAAGACGGTTCCCGTTTTGGGATTCACGCACCAGAGAGCAAACGAGCGACCGCACTGAACTAGAAGCTATCTCATAAATCGTTTTGTATCAGGGCACGGCTTCAGACGTGCCGCGAGGGGTCAACAATGATTTGGGCTTCAGCCCCTGAGGGATCTGTTTTTGCAAGGGCTAAAGCCCTGACCTTTGCTGCGTCTCGTTCGGCACGACTAAAAGTCGTGCCCTGATACGCCTCAGAACGATTTATGCGATGACTTGTAGCCCGCACTGCTTCCAACTTATAACAGCTTGCCGTTAGCTTCGCCGGTCCAGCTGACCCATTGATCGGCTATACTCGTCGGCAACATGGGTAGCGTGTCTTCCGTTGCTTCATCAGGTGACAAAGAAGTGCAGTCCCGGCCCGGTTTGCGCTGGTTCACTCAGCCATTGTTTCTCGGACTTCTCCTCCTGATTGCTACCCTTGCTCTTTACTATCCCGTCCACGGACACCCCTTCATAAATTACGATGACAGCCTCTACGTGACCGACAATCTCCAGGTCCAGAGCGGACTCAACTGGGACACAGTCGCGTCGGCGTTTACCACCTTCGATGTGGGCACCTGGCATCCGCTGACCTGGCTTTCGCACGCCCTGGATTGCCAGCTTTTTCAACTGAATCCCGCCGGACACCACGACGTCAACCTGCTGCTGCATGCGATTAATGTTGTCCTGCTGTTCTGGGTGTTGCTGCGCGCCACCGGTTACGCCAGCCGCAGTTTCATGGTGGCCGCGCTGTTTGCGCTGCATCCCATCAACGTCGAATCGGTGGCCTGGATTGCCGAACGCAAGAACCCACTGAGCATGTTGTTTTTCCTGCTCGCGTTGGGCGCATATCGCTGGTATGCGCGCGAACCGCGGGTTGGCCGGTACGCGGCGGTCGCATTCTTGTATGCGCTTGGGTTGCTGGCCAAGCCGCAAGTGATTACATTCCCATTCGTTCTACTGTTGTGGGACTACTGGCCTTCGCGCCGGATGTTTGCATCGGCGCACGCGTCTGAGTCCGGGACAGCAAAGCAACCTGTCATCACGCCGCGGAAACTCTCCTGGCTGGTCTTGGAAAAAGTGCCGCTGTTCTTGCTTTCCGCGGCCAGCGCCTTCATGACCATGAAAGCGCAGCGCGTGGGTAGCGACAAGGTCTGGTATCCGCTTTCCATCCGGCTGGAGAACGCGATCGTCTCCTACGCGCAGTATCTGCGCAATGCGGTTTGGCCCTCGCGCCTCGCGGTGTTCTATCCGCATCCCGGAAATTCCTTGAGCGCATGGCAGGTTGGCGCAGCGCTTCTGCTTCTGCTGGCCATCACGGCGCTGGTCATCGATCGCCCGCGGCAACGATATCTTGCGATGGGATGGTTGTGGTTCCTCGGGACCATGGTGCCCATGATTGGGCTTGAGGGAGTGGGTTACCAGGGAATGCAAGGCATGGCCGACCGATACGCGTATCTGCCGTTCATCGGATTGTTCATCATGATCTGCTGGGGCCTATCGGAGTGGGCAGAGCAACGGCACATTGCCATCGCCTGGCTGGCTGGTCTCAGCTTCGCGGTGCTATTGATTTTGGCGGCGGTAACGCACCGTCAGATAGGATACTGGAGCGACAGTGCGACCCTGTGGTCGCGCACGTTGCAAGTCACCAACCGCAATTGGCTGGCCGAGAACAATCTGGGCAAGGTGCTGATGAAACAGGGGCGGGTCGAGGAAGGCATGTCGCACTTCCTCAAGGCGACGGAGATTTATCCCGCCGATCCCGTCAGCAACATGAACATCGGTACCTACGAGCAACAGCGCGGAAATCTGCCGGAGGCCATCGAGCGCTATAAGAAGGCCCTGAGTTCCTCGCGCGACGCCAGCTTGAGGTTTGCCGCGTTGAATAACATGGGCCGTGCCTATCAGGATCTCGGAGATACGGCGCACGCTCAGGAATGTTTCGCTGCGGCGGAAAGCCTGCAACGCCAGCGATAGGACCGCCTTGTTGGCGCAGGACTCGTCACCGGAATTTTGCAACCGAGGCCCGGCATCACCAGTTCCTCAAAAAGTTGGTCGGATATAATCCTCGAAATCAGGGAGTAGGAGTGACTTCTATTGATTTGACGCCGACGATGGGGGCTGAGTCCCGGCCCGACCCGGGTTGGTTGCATTGGATCGAGACGCGGACATGGGTCCTGAGTCTTTTGCTTGTGGTCGCAACCTTCGCGCTTTACTATCCGGTGAGCCATCACCCGTTCGTCAACTACGACGACACGGTTTACGTCACCACCAACCTGCACGTGCAAGGCGGTTTGGACTGGGACACCGTCGAGTGGGCGTTCACAACCTTCGATGAGGCCAACTGGCATCCTCTGACCTGGCTGTCGCACGCCTTGGATTGTCAGCTTTTTCAGCTAAACGCCGCTGGGCACCACGACACAAACCTACTGCTGCATGTACTGAACGTCCTGCTTTTGTTCTGGGTGCTGTTGCAGGCGACGGGTTTTGCGGGCCGCAGTTTCATGGTGGCTGGGTTGTTTGCCCTGCATCCTATCAATGTTCAAACCGTGGCTTGGGTGGCCGAACGCAAGAACCTGCTTAGCATGCTGTTTTTTCTGCTCGCGCTGGGCGCTTACCGATGGTATGCCTATAAGCCGCGAATGGGCCGGTACGCCGTCGTCGCATTGCTGTTTGCGCTAGGGTTGATGGCCAAGCCGCAGGTGATTACCCTGCCCTGCGTTCTGCTGCTATGGGACTACTGGCCCTTGCGGCGCATGTCCGCTCTGGAGCCTTCGTCCGGGGAGGCACCCCCAACCATTCCGCAAAAGAGTTTCACCGAACTGGTGGAAGAAAAGCTTCCGCTGTTCGCCATCGCCGTGGCTGACGCTGTCATTACCATGAAAGCGCAGCGTGTGGGCGGGGCTAGAAATTGGTTTCCACCTCTCATTCGGCTGGGCAATGCAACTGTCAGCTATGCACGGTACGTGGGAAAAGCATTCTGGCCGTCGCGGCTGGCGCTTTTTTATCCCCATCCCGGCGCCTCCCTCAAAATGTGGGAGGTGCTCGCGGCGCTTATTTTCCTGCTCGCGGTCACCGCGCTAGCCCTCATCCAGCGCCGCCACCGCTATCTCCCGGTGGGATGGCTTTGGTTTGTAGGGACCTTGGTCCCCATGATCGGTCTGATCCAAGTGGGTGTGCAGGCGATGGCCGATCGCTACGCCTATTTATCCTTCATCGGCCTGTTTATCATGGTTTGCTGGGGCGTGGCGGACTGGTCAGAGCAACGGCACATTTCCCCCGCTTGGCAGGCTGGTGTGAGCATCGTGGTGTTGTTGGCGCTGACGCTGGTGGCTCGTGCCCAGCTCGACCGCTGGGGCGACAATGTGACTCTATGGACCCACACTTTGCAAGTCACAGGGCCTAATTTCATCGCCGAGAACAGTCTCGGGATAGCTCTGGAGCGCGAGGGCAAAGTGGAAGAAGCCATTACACACTTCCGAGCGGCGGTGACAATTAACCCCGACGATGCCGCCAGCAACCTGAATGTTGCGGAATATGATCGGGTGCACGGGAACCTGCTTGCCTGCATTGAGCGGTGCAAGAAAGTGCCAGCCATGACGCAGTTGACCATACAAAAGGCCCAAGCGTTCGCCAAGATGGCCTTGGCCTATCGCGCACTCGGAGATACTGCACACGAGCGGGAATGCCTCAAAGAGGTGGAAAAAATCCAGCGCGGGCGATAAGACCATCTGGCCCAAAATTGTCGGGATATAATCCTCGAAAACAGGGAGAAGGATTGACTTCTGTTGGCTTGACCCCAAAGATGGCGACGCAGTCCCATCCAGGTCCGGTGCGTGGAATCGCGAAGTACACCTGGGCGCTCGGACTTGTACTCGTGGTTGCGACGGTTGCGTTGTACTACCCGGTTAGCGGCCATCCCTTCGTCAATTACGATGACAACGTATATGTGACCGATAATGTACAAGTCAAGTCCGGTCTGAACTGGGACACGGTGCAATGGGCGTTCACCACCTCCGAAGCGGGCAACTGGCATCCAGTCACCTGGCTATCGCACGCCTTTGACTATCAACTCTTTCAGGCGGATCCCGCCGGCCATCACAACACCAATTTGCTTCTGCATGTCTTAAACGTACTGCTGCTGTTCTGGGTGTTGCAGCAAGCGACTGGCTTTACTGGGCGCAGTTGGGTGGTAGCTGCGCTGTTTGCCTTGCATCCCATCAACGTCGAATCGGTGGCTTGGATTTCCGAACGCAAAAACCTGCTGAGCATGCTGTTCTTCCTGCTCGCGCTGGGTGCTTACCGCTGGTACGTGCGCGAGCCTCGAACCAGCCGCTATTGTGTGGTTGCCGCATTGTTTGCGCTCGGGTTGATGGCCAAACCACAGGTCATTAGCCTTCCTTTGGTGCTGCTGCTTTGGGATTACTGGCCGTTGCGGCGCATGGCGATCGCAGGTGATCCGGCCGCTGTCGATGCGGCAGGTGACTGTCCCGCCCTAGCCAAAAACAGGCTAGAACGGGGCACCCTGACCCAGCGGAGTTTTTCCTGGCTAGTAGGGGAGAAGCTTCCACTTCTCGCGCTGTGCGGAGCTAGTGCTTTTATCACCATGAGAGCGCAGCAGACGGCGGGCGCGATGCACACCGTGAAGAACTCGTTTCCGCTATCCATCCGCCTGGGTAACGCGATTGTCTGCTATGCCCGCTACCTCGGAAAGGCCTTCTGGCCGTCGCATCTGGCGCTGATCTATCCGCATCCGGGCACGTCTCTGAGAACCTGGGAGATATTCGCGGCGTTGATTCTACTGTTGGCCGTGACCGCACTGGTGATCAAAGAGCGGCGCCTCCGATATCTGCTGGTGGGATGGTTCTGGTTCCTGGGAACCATGGTGCCCATGATCGGCCTGGTGCAAGTAGGTGAACAGGCCATGGCCGATCGCTATGCGTATCTGCCTTTCATCGGCTTATTCATCATGGTCTGCTGGGGGGTGGCGGACTGGACCGGGCAAAGAAAGGTCTCTGCCGCTGTCCTGGCTGGCGCCAGCGTCGTGGTCCTGGTGGCGCTGAGCGTGGTGGCTTATCGTCAGCTTGGCTACTGGCGGGACAATGTAGTCTTATGGACGCACATCATTGAGGTCACGGATCCCAACTACATCGCTAAGGATGACTTGGGCGGAGCGTTGCTGAATGAAGGACAGCTAGAGGAAGCCATGAAGCACTTCCACGCGGCAGCGGGGATCTATCCACTAGACCCGTTCAGCAACCTGAACCTCGCCATATACGCGCAACAGCACGAGGATCCGCAGCAAGCGATTGCGCGGTCGAAGATCGTTCTCGACCGGACGCCAAGCCCCAGGATGCGATCCAAGGCGTATACAACGATGGGGCTTGCCTATCGCGAGCTCGGGGACCAGGAAAAGTCGCGGGAATGCTTCGAGGCAGCGCAGAAGGAGCGCCCGTAATCGGCAGTTCGGCGTGGAACCGGGAGTGGCTGTCGGCGCCAATATCCGCGGGGACAATCGCAGAGACAACGACTCATGGTGCTTCAGCGGTTCAGCAGGGTCTGGTTGATCATATTAAAGCCGCGGTTTAGCAGCAGGAATTGGCCCAGATCGGTTCGGTGCAGACTTATTTTCAGATGGCGCCCGTTAAGGGTTCCATCTAAGACCATGCTATCGGGCCCTGGATCTTCATACGTGAAGCTCGCTTTCCAATGCGGCTTTGTAGGGATGGCCAGAGTAAAAGTCTTGCTCTTCGGATCAAGTGCCAGAGTAAAGTGCCCTATCTGACTATCCATGTCTTGGAAGTAAAAAGTGTCGGGCGAATCAAAGATCACGCGCTGCCAGCGTTCGGTGTTCGTCAACAGTGAAGGCTGTACCGCACCGTCAGCTACAAACTCATCCACTGACCAGATTCCGCGGATGGGAGGCGGCAAATAGGTCGCAGATTTGACTGCATTGCCGTGCGCCTGATTCAAACAATACACCAGCATAACCGCCCCAATCCCGAACTGGAGCAGCAAAGCCCAGCGATTGAGTTGCTTGTCTGTTAGCAGCGGAACGGTAGGTGACGGTTCGGTCCTGCGATTAAGCACGAAGAAATCAATGAGGCGTCGCACGTCGGGAAGAAGCAGGAACAAACTCATCAGCACCAGATGTATCGAGTAGATCTTCCTGGGCACGTCGTAACACAAGTTGAGCATCAACACATTGCTCATGACCGCAAAGGTCACCAGCGCTCCGAGGGTTGTGAAGCGAGGCACAATGAGAAGCAGTCCGCCCAACATCTCGGCGATTCCAGCAAACAAGCTATATGCCCTGGACATTCCCATGAAGGTCCACAGCAGACCCATGGGTGAGGAGTTGCCGTAATAGTCCACGTAGCGGTACAAGGGCGGTTCGGGAAACTGCATGCGAAACAGCTTATTGGCGCCGTAGCTGATCATCGCTACAGCCAGCGTCATGCGGACGAATAACCTGAGCCATTCGTAGAGCTGATCGTAGTCCGTCCGTTTTCTGTCGATCCACGACCAGATTGCCGTAGCAACCATCGCCAGCACAAAGAGGCACAGCAGCAGAATGTAGTCGTACAGTTGGTCCCCGCTGCCATTGGCTTACCTCCGTCATGTCGCCGTGCAGATGAAGCAGATTTTCTCCGACCCAAGGCACGATGGCGTGCCACATCCGCCGGTAGGCATCCTGGTTGGGCATATCGGCGCCCAGAGCTCCGACGGCGCCAGGAAATATGTAGAGGAGAAAATAAGAGAATACGAAGCGGAAGGCGACGCGAGTGGAAGGTCGCCAACGGTCGCTCTGGACAGTGGCGCGCGCCTCTCCTTCCCGCTGCATTTGCGGGTCCATGGCTCCTCTTATTGGCACAGTGATGGTCTCGTTGAGGCGGCTCCGGCAACCTCAGCGCAGGGCCGGAAGCTGATGCATTTTCTCGCGAATGAAGATTTGGTGCAACTGCTCTTTCCCGCCTGTCGCGTACCAAAACAAAGCCCCTCGTGTTCGCGAGGGGCTTCGCAAGGGTTGCGATTCAGCTATTGCTACTGCTGCGATTGCGGAGGCGTGCTGCTCGAAGGAGCTGAATTCATGTTGTTCGATTGCGGCTGAGTTGGTGCGGACTGGTAATTTGACGGGGCTGAGTAGTTGCTGTGCGGCGCCTGAGTATTCGGGTCCATCTCGCCGTTCGTCTGATTCGCCGATACAAGCTGATCGACACTATTCTTCAGCAGGCTGATTTCCACGCGATTGCCGTGAGCGGGCTTCGAACCGGCTCCGTCAGGCGCGGCAAGGCGTGCATTTCCCATCCCCAGTACGAAGACGCGGTACACGGGAATCTCGTTTTTTTTCACCAGGTAGCGCACCACGGAATTCGCCAGCGCCTGAGAGCTCTGGATACCAGCTTGTCCATGGCTCGTGGAGAAACCTTGGACCTCGATGATGTAACCCTTCTGGTCCTTCAGGTTCGTAGTCATGCCGTCGAGAGCTTCCTTCGCTTTGCTGCTCAATACGGCCTGGCCCGGCCGGTAGCGAATCTCGGTTTGCGCAGTGGGCTGATACTGGTCAATATTGCCGACCACCTGCTCCACGGTATTCAGGCGATTACTGGCCTGCAGTGCGGTCTGGTTGGCCTGCTGGGCACGGCTACCAGCCTCGGTTGCGTGCTGGTCAGCTTCGTTCGCTTTGGCGGAAGCCTGGCGGATGCCTTCCTGCGCGCGGGCGTCGACGTCTTTAATGTCCCTGGCATTGGCGGCGGTGAGATCGTCGAGTTCATTCACCCGGTTACGAACCGGGCTAGAGCGGTTTAGTTATTTGTGTAGTCTAGGTGCCGCCGGCTGAAGCCGGCTCGGAGGTGAAGGATCAGCGGGAACGCGGCGCTGAAGCGCCGCTCTACCCGTGCTCGCTCGACTACAGTAATTCTTAAACTGCTC
>DATCCF010000107.1:0-12097 GCA_036511435.1 Terriglobales bacterium
CTAGAGCAGTTTAAGAATTACTGTAGTCGAGCGAGCACGGGTAGAGCGGCGCTTCAGCGCCGCGTTCCCGCTGATCCTTCACCTCCGAGCCGGCTTCAGCCGGCGGCACCTAGACTACACAAATAACTAAACCGCTCTAAAGAGGGTGTGTGAACTGTGCCGTCCCTGAAGGGACTCCTTAATTTTTCCCAATTTACCCAGGGCTTACGCCCTGGGCTAGTATTATTTCGCCCCTGCGGGGCTTGGATTTTAGGCAATCATCGCACCGTGCCAACTCATAAACGAGTTGTCACCTACCCTCTATAGCGGCCCTTCGACTTCGCTGGCTGATGCCTCGCTTGGCTCAGGATGACACTGTAATGGCTGAGTGCTGAGTGCTAACTACCCCAACAATCTTGCTGCCTCTTTGGCAAAGTAGGTCAGCACGATGGATGCGCCGGCGCGCTCGATGCACAGCAGCGACTCCATCATGACGCGTTCGTAGTCAATCCAGCCGTTGAGTGCGGCGGCCTTGATCATGGCGTACTCGCCGCTGACCTGGTAGGCCGCCAGCGGCACATCGAAACGCAGCCGCGCCTCGTGCAACACATCGAGGTACGGCATGGCCGGCTTCACCATGATCATGTCGGCGCCTTCCTCGAGGTCGAGCTCGATCTCGCGCATGGCTTCGCGCAGGTTGGCGGGGTCCATCTGGTAGGAGCGGCGATCGCCGAAGTGCGGCGCCGAATCGGCCGCTTCGCGAAACGGCCCGTAGAATCCGCTGGCAAACTTCGCCGCATAAGAAAGGATGGGAATGTTCTGGTAGCCGGCCGCATCGAGCGCAGTGCGGATGGCGTCCACGCGGCCGTCCATCATGTCGGAGGGTGCGATGATGTCCATGCCGGCCTTGGCCTGCGCAACCGCGGTGCGGGCCAGCAGCTCAAGCGTGGGATCGTTGAGGATCTCGTAATCCTCGGCAGTCATGGCAGCCACCGAAGCTGCACCGACGGAGCGCGGCGCGGTGGTCTCCACCAGGCCACAGTGCCCGTGCGACATGTATTCGCACAGGCACACGTCGCCCATCAGCAGCAGGCCGGGGACTTCGCGCTTGATGGCGCGCGCCGCCTTCTGCACGATGCCGTCGTCGGACCAGGCGTCGGTGGCAACTTCGTCCTTCGACTCCGGCAGCCCGAAGAGGATGACGCTGGGGATGCCCAGCGATTTCACCTCGGCGCACTCCTTCACCACTTCGTCCACCGAAAGATTGAAGACGCCGGGCATGGAGCGCACTTCCTTGCGCACGCCTTCTCCGGGGCAGACGAACAGGGGATAGACGAAGCCTTCGGGGCTGAGCCGGGTTTCGCGGACAAACGAGCGCATCGCTTCAGTGCGACGCAGGCGGCGGGGACGATCGGTTGGGAATGGCATAACAGAAAATTCTAGCACGCACGAGCGGCGCGGAACCGCTAAAATCGCGGGGAAAAAGAGTAGCGAAAATGTGATCGGAATCACTGCAAACCCAGCAGTCAGCAGTCAGCGTTCAGCGTTCAGCGTTCAGCGTTCAGCGTTCAGCCATTAAAGTGTCACACTGAGCGTCACATGGGCCTGCGGTCCGCCTATGGGAATGAAAAGTCTTTTCATCTGTCATCCTGAGCGAGCGCAGCGAGTCGAAGGACCCCTATGCTGCCCACTCACTTTCCATCCGCGCGTTTTTCGACGGAGCGACGAGCGTAGCGAGGAGTCGAGGGACCACCCCTTTGGCCGCCAGCAATCTCAAACTTGTTGCTGCGTCACGCGGCCACACTGTGATTTCTCGCAGCTATAGGGGTCCTTCGACTCGCTGCGCTCGCTCAGGATGACAGACAGAAAAGGAGATACTAATGCCCCCTGGCGCATGCTTTCGAGATCGTTCCGTGACGACGGGTGGCGGCTCCCACAGTTCCACGCGGTTGCCCTCCGGATCCACGATCCATCCAAACTTCCCGTATTCGTACTCTTCCACCTTGGGATCCACCTGCACGCCCTCCTCGCGCAGCGCCTTCAGCAGTTCGTCCAGGTTCTCGACCCGGAAGTTGGTCATGAAACTGGATTGGCTGGGCTCGAAGTACTTCGTTTTCTGGGGAAAGATTGCCCACACATTGAAGCCTGGAACTTCAGGATGGTCGGCGTCGCGCCACATCGCGCCTGAACCGTCGGCCGCGCTCTCAATGCCGAGGTGTTGGCGATACCACCCGTACAGGGCCTTAGGGTCTTTCGCTTTGAAGAAGATCCCGCCCAGCCCAATCACTCGTTTCATCTTGCACCCTTTCGCATGGTATTTCTCTTGAGCAGAAAAAGTCGGACTCTAAAAAAGAAAGCACGGAGAATTTCTCCGTGCCTCTGTGTCGAAGCCTGCCCTGAGCGAAGTCGAAGGGTGGTGAACCGGACTCTTACGCTTTCTTGCCCTGGTTCTTCAGCACCTCGATGGCGCGATTCAACTGATCGTCAGGCTGATTGGCCTTCTGTTTCTCCCGCTGCGCGTCGTCCTGCGCGTTCTCGTCCTCGTCCGGAGCGATGAAGTCGTCGTTGTTATCGGCCACCAGGATATTCGGCGTGACCGCCGTGTCCTGCACCGCCTTGCCCGATGGCGAGTAGTACTTGGCAACCGACAGCACCAGCGCCGAGCCATCCGGCATGTCGATCACTTTCTGAATGGAACCCGAACCGAACGTCTTGTCGCCGAGCACGTCGCCGCGCGCGTTCTCCATCACCGCGGCAGCCACGATCTCCGCTGGTCCCGCCGTACCGCGGTTGACCAGGACCACCAGCGGCAGGCTGGTCACCACCGTCTTCTCGGGATCGGCGTTGAAGGTTTGCTTGGGATACTTCTGGCCCTGCAGGGTAGTGATGGTGCCATGGTTCAGAAAAAGGTTCGCGGTGGCGATACCCTCGCTCTCCTCGCCGTCGCCGGAATTGCGCAGGTCGAGAATGACCTTCTTGGCGCCTTCCTTCTGCACCGCTTTCAGCTTGTTGGCGATCTCCTGCGCACGCCCCTTGGGGAAGTCATCCACCTTGATGTAGGCGATGCCGTCTTCCATCATCTTTTCGCTGATCGGCGGATCGGTGACGATGGCGCGCGTGAGCACCGACTTCACCGGCTGGGCGCGCCGCGGACGCACCACGGAAACATTGACCGACGATCCCGGATTTCCGGTCAGCAGGCCATCAATCTCGGCCAGCGACATATCGCGCGTGGTCTTGCCTTCGATGGCCTCGAGGATGTCGCCGCTCTCGATTTCCGCCTTGTCGGCCGGCCCTCCCGGAATTACCGAGATCACCGCAGCGTAGCCGTAGCGCTTGGAAACGGCTGCGCCAATGCCGGCCTTGCCTTCCTTGCGCTGCTTGTAATCTTTGTACTCCGTGGGATCGAGATAGCTGGAGTTGGCGTCGAGCGATTCCAGCAGCCCGTGCAGGGCGCCGCCGGTGACATTCGGAATGTTCGGTTCCTCGACGTATTCGGTACGAATACGCGAGAGAACTTCGCTGTAGACGCCCAACTGGCGATACGAACCGTCGTCCTTGGTATTGGCCCGGACCCCTAGTCCGCCGACCACGACAAACGTGGCGAGCAGAAACGATAGGCCGAGAAGGATAAGCTTGGTGGTCTTTGACATGTGTAATTCGCTGGTGGAAGGGATACTCTCCTTCCCATTCTATCTCAGTTTCGATGCCCGACCGATGGGAAGGTGGCAGGAAAATCGCCTACCTTCCGGCAAATTGCCCGTTTCCGGCTATCGCTTGGACGCATGGCGCGGATCATCCGTAAGCAACTGGCGCTTTCACCAGAGATTAATCCGCGAAGTGCCCGCTCTTTTCAGCTCCCGAGGTACCTCGAAATAACTGTTCCCGCAGCGTGTGTGGGCCGTCCAGATCCAACCAACAGCTAGGCCGCCGTAACCGTTGACGGCCTGAACGGGCTGATTTTCGCCAACTCTTTCTGGAGAGACTTCCTAGTCTGGTGAGCGTCATAGTCGGCCTGCATGCCCAGCCAGAACGATTCAGTCGTGCTGAAAAATTTTGCCAGGCGTACCGCGGTGTCGGCGCTAATCGCTCTTTTCTCGAGAACAATGTCATTGATCCGGGGCACCGGTACGTGCAGCTCGTGCGCCAGACGGTAGGGCGTCATGTGCAAGGGCTTGAGATATTCCTCGCGCAGAATCTCGCCCGGATGAAGGGTCCATGTTCTTTCTTTTTTCTTGTCCAGGCTCTGGCCTTTGCGATGGTCGTTCATTTGATCGTTCCTTTCGTGCATGGTCGTGCAAGTTCTTTGCGCCACCGCCACTATCAGCGATAATCCACAATCGCTACGTCATAAGCATCCCCATTTCTGAACTCAAAACAAAGTCGATACTGGTCGTTAATTCGAATGCTGTATTGTCCCTCGCGCTCGCCTTTCAAAGCTTCCAGGCGATTTCCCGGGGGAGAAGCCAGGTCGTTAAGCTGGCGCGCGTATTCGAGTTGGAACAGCTTGCGCTTGGCAACCCTGTGGAGGTTGGCGGGAAGACGCCTGCTCTTTCCCGACACATAAAATTGCTCCGTCTGCGAATCGGCGAAGCTCCTAATCACAGCACACCATAACACTAGGCATTATTAACGCCTAGCGTTACCGTTGTCAAGATTGGATCGGCGGAGCTTTCGCCACGATGTCGCGGTCAATCAAACTAGAAGGTTCGACTCCAGAAAAACTTACCGTTCATTCATTTCATCCTGACTGAAATGACGGCCGGCGTTGACGTGGCTCAGCCGCCGCATGAGCGTATCAACCTCCCGCCCACTCCGGGCTTGAGCGGTGAAGTCTAGTAACCACTCTCGAAAGGCAGCGTTCAGGGTTTTGTGCTGGGAGCGGGCCACCAGCCGCGCCCGCTCGATCAAGTCATCGTCCGCACTGAACGTAATCTTCTTCATCCGAAATATATTGTGCACGCAAATTGCTTTCTGTGCCGGGGTTCACCCCAGGGTGACAATTCCTGTGATCCTTCTCACAACCTGCTCTGCGCTCGGCCTGATAAACTCCTCTGTTTTACGTTGAAAGCCGGAGAGCGAAGAGCGAACAGCGAACAGCGAATCGCGAATCGCGAAAGGCGAAAGGCGAATAGCGAACCATGGCCCGCAACCTTGATCGATCCCGCGCCTTGCAAACCCGCGCCGAGCAGCTCATTCCCGGCGGAGTCAACTCGCCGGTCCGCGCTTTCCGTTCGGTTGGTGGCACGCCACCGTTTCTGGTCCGCGGCCTGGGCGCGTACGTGTGGGATGCCGACGGAAACGGCTACATCGACTACGTGGGCTCGTGGGGGCCGCTGATCCTCGGCCACTCGCACCCCGAGGTCCTCGAGGCCATCATCCAGGCCGCGCGCAATGGCACCAGCTTCGGCGCCTCCACGCCGACCGAAGCTGACCTGGCCGAGCTGGTAATCGAGGCCTTCCCAGCAATCGAGAAGGTGCGCTTCGTCAGTTCGGGAACGGAAGCGACGATGTCGGCGATCCGACTGGCCCGCGCGCATACCCAGCGCAAGTTCATCGTGAAGTTCGAAGGCTGCTATCACGGACACAGTGATGCGCTTTTGGTGAAAGCCGGTTCCGGCGTAGCAACGCTCGGCATCCCCGGCTCGGCGGGCGTGCCAGAAGAGTTTGTCGAGTTCACCCTGGCGCTGCCCTACAACGATCGCAACGCGGTGGAAGCGGCGTTCGCCAAGTTCAAAGGCCAGATTGCCTGTGTGATCGTCGAGCCGGTGGCCGGCAACATGGGATGCGTTCCGCCCCAGCCGGGCTACCTCGAAGCTCTGCGCGAGATCACCGCTCGCAAAGGCGCGCTGCTCATCTTCGACGAAGTGATGACCGGATTCCGCGTGGCCTTCGGTGGCGCGTCGGAGTTGTACAACATCAAGCCCGACCTCACGACGCTGGGCAAGATCATCGGTGGCGGCCTGCCGGTGGGCGCTTACGGCGGACCGGCGAAGATCATGGACCTGGTCTCGCCTATGGGTCCCGTGTACCAGGCGGGAACGTTGAGCGGCAATCCGCTGGCGATGGCGGCGGGCATCGCCACTCTGTGCCAGTTAAAGGCCAACCGGCAGCAGTTCTACAAGCAGCTCGATGACATGGCGGACAAGCTGGTGGTGGGCACCATCGCAGCGGCAAAGGAAGCGGGCGTGGCGATGACCGCCAACCGCGTGGGATCGATGTTCACGTTCTTCTTCACCGATAAGCAGGTCACCGACTGGGACAGCGCGTCCACCTGCGACACCGCCAAGTTCGGCCGCTTCCACGGCGCCCTGCTCGAAGCGGGCGTATGGCTGCCGCCCTCGCAGTTCGAAGCTGCGTTCCTCAGCATCGCACACACCCAGGGCGATATCGGCGACACCATCGCGGCGGCAAGGGACGCGCTGGCTTTGCTGTGAAGTGTTGAGGCTTTTATCCCGACCGCAGGCGCCCGCCGTCACGCGCCGGCGACCTCCCACTCAGCAGCATGTTGCTTTGGCTGTGGCTAATTGCTAACGGCTAGAGCGGTTTAGTTATTTGTGTAGTCTAGGTGCCACCGGCTGAAGCCGGCTCGGAGGTGAAGGATCAGCGGGAACGCGGCGCTGAAGCGCCGCTCTACCCGTGCTCGCTCGACTACAGTAATTCTTAAACTGCTCTAATTGCCAACTGCTTCTTTTCCATCATCTCCGGAATCGTCACGAACTCGAAGCCCTCGCCTAGATAACGGGTGAGGATGCGGTCGGTGGCTTCGACGCTGCGGCTGCGGTTGGCCCCCATCCGCACATGCGAACCGTCATGCAGCAGGATCACGTCGCCGCCGCGAATCTGGCGCTCCGCGCGGGCGACAATTTCCTCGGCCGACTTTGCTTTCCAGTCGTAACAAGTGACGTTCCACATCACCGTCTTCAGCCCGAAGGCTCGCACCGTGCGCAGCGTCGCCGGACGGCGCCCGCCGAACGGAGGCCGGAAGATCTTCGTCTCGACGCCGGTAGCATCAAGGATGGCTTGCCTGGTTTGCACAAGCTGGCGGCGCAACTCGGTCACCGGTTCAAAGATCAGGTTAGGATGGCTCCACGTGTGGCTGCCAATGGCGTGACCGGCGACCACCACGGCGCGCGCAATCTCGGGCTTCTGTTGAACATACTGTCCAATGAGGAAAAACGTTGCCTTCACACCACGGCGTTCCAGCACCTCGAGGGTGCGCCAGGTGTAAGGATCGTTGGGCCCATCATCGTAGGTGAGAGCCAGCAGGCGAGAGCCAGGCCCGAGCCCAATGAATGTCGGGCCGTAGAGCTGCGAGGTTGGCGACATGGTGTGGTAGCCCGCCAGGCAGGCCACGCCCGCAGCGGCCGCCCCGCCAATAAGCAGTAAAAGCATTGGCTCGATTGTAGCCGGAGGGCCATTTACCAACACGACAATTGCGCGCAGACCGGGAGCAAGATATTCTGCGGTTCGTAGCGTTTTACTCCCATGGCGAACCTTTTCGAACCACCCCGGTACATCGCAGTCGAAGGCCCGATTCGAGTCGGCAAGAGCACCCTCTGCCAGGTCATCGCGGAAACCCTGCACGCGCAGCGCATCACCGAGCCCGAGCACAATCCGTTCCTGCGCCCGTTTTACGAAGGCGAGCGCGGGGCCGCCTTCCAGGCGCAGTTCGCTTTCCTCATCGCGCGCTACGAGCAACTGGGCAGTCTCGACGTCAAACGCAATCCCAACAAGACCTACGTCGCCGACTACATTTTCGAAAAGGACAAGCTGTTCGCCTGCCTCAACCTGGGCGATGCGGAGCTCGACGTTTACAACCGCTACTACGACCTGTTCCGGCAGAACGTGCCCACGCCCGATCTCGTCATTTACCTGCAGGCCACGCCCGAAGTGCTGAAGAAGCGGCTGAAGAAGAAGAACGCCCCCGGCGAGAAGGCTATCAGCGACGACTACCTGGAAGAGGTAATCAAGGCCTACGAACACTTTTTCTTTCACTACACATCGTCGGACCTGTTGATCGTGAACACCTCGGAGATCGACTTCGTGGAGCGCAGCGAAGACTTGCAGGCCCTGCTGCGGCGGGTCAGCGAGCCGATCCGCGGCACGCAGTATTTCTTGCCGCTGGGGCCGGACGAGCAATCAGCGCGGGCGTGACTCGCTTTCACCAACTTTTCATTCCCTAATCACTGCCATCCGCGACCGATTGCGCTATGCTCCTTGCGTCCGTAAAAAAGGAGGCTCGCCATGGGAGTCTTATTTCAGGCGTTCTATTGGAACTGTCCGTCGGAAGAAAATCAGGACGGCACCTGGTGGAACTTCGTTGCCAGCAAAATTCCTGAGTTGCAGCAGGCAGGTTTCACCGCGCTATGGCTTCCGCCCGCATCCAAAGCGGCCAATCTCGGTGGCCCTTCCATGGGCTACGATCCTTACGACTATTACGACTTGGGGCGACGTCAAACAGAAGGGCCGCACTAAGACCTGGTTCGGCAACCAGGCGGAGCTGGTGGCGTTGATCAACGAGGCGCACACGGCGAACATGCAGGTCTATGCTGACCTCGTGCTCGACCACAACAACGGCGGTGACGCGCAGGAGCCCAATCCAATTGATGGCCAGACCCGCTGGACCAAGTTCAATCCGGGCAGCGGCAAATTCCCGCGCAACTGGGAGTACTTCCATCCTTCGCGTTACGAGACATTCGACGGCATGACCTTCGGCGACATGCCTGACCTGTGCCATCGCAATCCCAAGGTGTACGGGGAAGTCATCAGCCTGGCGCAATGGATGATCGAGACCATCGGGTTCGACGGCTTCCGCTTCGATTTCGTCAAAGGCTACGCGCCATGGATGGTGAAGGCCATCGCCGAGCTGCGCTACCTGAACAAGTCGGAGCAGGGCTTCTATCCGTTCTGCGTGGGCGAGTGCTGGGACGGCGAGCGCACCATCGACGACTGGCTCGGTACCATCAATAGCTTCATGGACAATCCCGTGTCGGCGTTCGATTTTCCTCTGCATTACCGGCTGAAGGACCTCTGCGATAGCTTTGGTTTCAGTCTATGGACCCTGGCCACTTCCGGAACGGTAGTCCAGGACACGCCGTCGCAAGCGGTCACCTTCGTCGACAATCACGACACCATTCGCGATCCCGGCAACGCCATCAACAGCGACAAGCTGCTGGCCTACAGCTTCATTCTGACCCATGAAGGTTATCCCAGCGTTTTCTGGATGGACTGGTACAACTTCGGGCTGGCGAAGACGGGTACACCGAACGGAATCGCCGCGCTGGTTGCCGCTCATGAGCACAATGCAGGCGGAACGACGCAGGTGCTGTATGCCGATGGCAACCTCTACGTAATGCAGCGCACCGGCGCCGGATATCAACCCGGTCTGGTCTATGTGCTGAACAACCTGGGCAGTGCCTGGAATGGCGCGATGGTGCAAACCCAGTGGCGAGGTGTGCGATTCGAGCCGGTAGCGTATGGAGGATATGACACCAGCCGTCCCGATACCAAGATGACCTCCGCGGACGGGTTCGCCGATTTTTGGGCCGGTCCGCGAGGATGGGCGGTCTACGCGCCGCAGTTGTGAGCGGAGTATACTGCGGGGTCGTTGAAGGCTAAAACGGAAATTCCGGTTCCACCGAAAATCATTCACCACCCTTCGGCTTCGCTCAGGGCAAGCTCCGACACCGAGGGCACGGAGTTTTGATTTCCATAGAGTCTTCTCCGTGATCTCCGTGTCCTCCGTGGTTAATTTTCATTCCGATAGGTGGGCCGCAGGCCCATGTGACACTCAGGAGAAATCGTATGGCCCGAATCGGTATCTCGCTGCTGCTGGTGCTTTGCCTCGTTCCCGCCGTGGTGGCGCAACAGCCTGTAAAGGGTCCGACGGTGATTCCGGCAGCGCGGCATGACACCTCCCCGCCAATGCGCGAGTTGATGCGCGGCGTCAGACCTGTACGCGATACGGGACGACAGCAGGCGCTGGAAATGGAGGAGCCGCCCGCCCGTCACATCCCGCCGGCATTCGACCCGGTGGTGCAATCTTCGCGGGGGGCTGCCCAGCAAGCGCAGATTGTAATGAGCTTCGAAGGCATCACGCAGGGCGGCGCCGTCCCTCCCGACACGAACGGCGCGCCGGGTAGCAACGGACAATATGTGCAGACCACCAACTTCCTGTATGCCGTATTCGACAAGTCCACGGGCAATATTACGTTCGGGCCCTACTACGTTAAGAGCCTGTTCCAGGGATTTGGAGGCCAATGTGAGACGGAGGACGCGATGAGCGATCCCACCGTGCGCTTCGACCGGGCGGCGGGGCGGTGGATCATCCAGCAGATCGCAGGAGAGTACGGGTTTACACCGCCGTTGTTCATTTGCATCGCGGTCTCAACCACCCCCGATGCCACTGGAGCTTACTATCGTTACGCCATTCCCTATAACAACTATCTTCCTGACTACCCGAAGCTTGCTGTCTGGCCCGACGCGTATTATCTGACGACCGACTTGTATCTGAATTGGGTGTTTCAGGCCACTTCAGCGTGCGCCCTGGACCGTAGCTCGATGCTGCAAGGCGGTCCGGCCTCGGCCATCTGTTTCCAAACCGGCAGTGACGTTTTTCATTTCTTGCCTGCCGATCTGGATGGCATTCTGCCGCCGCCGCGAGGGGCCCCAAATTTTATCGTCGGCAACGTCAGCGGTTCTAACTATGCGTTAAATCTTTTCAAGTTCCACGTAGACTTCGCCAATCCGCAGAACTCCACCTTCACCGGCCCGTTTCCGATATCCGTGGCTCCGTATACCGTTGCCTGCTGGTCCGACTGCGTACCACAAAAGGACACGAGTACTCTGCTCTACGCGCTAGGCCAGTTGACCATGTACCGGCTCGCCTATCGCAACTTCGTTCCTCCAACCGTACCTGCCACGGCCAGTCAGGCGGCGCACCAGAGCATGGTGGTGACGCATACGGTGCAAAACAACGATGGTTCGTACGGAATCCGCTGGTACGAGTTGAGGGCACTGGAGAACGGAGACTTTACCGTCTTCCAGCAGAGCACGTTCGCACCCGAAAGTAACTCTCGCTGGATGGGCAGCATCGCCATGGACAAGCGGGGCGACATGGCGCTTGGCTACAGCATCTCGAGTAGTACCATGTATCCGTCGATCAACTTCACCGGACGCCTAGTCACCGATCCGCCGAGCACGATGGAGCAGGAAACAAGCATCATGGCGGGCACTGCCTCCCAGTCGTATAGTGACCGTTGGGGCGATTACAGCAGCATGGTCCCCGATCCGGCGGACGATTGCCTGCTCTGGTACACGACGGAATACTTGCAGTCGGGCTCGCAAGATTGGAGGACCCGCATCGTCTCCTTGAAATTTTCCGGCTGTCACTAGGGCGCGTAGGCATCTTCCCGTTGAAAAGAGTCCTCCACGGCTGACTACTGGCTACTGGCTACCGGCAACTGCTTCAACTGGCTACTGCTTGGGCGGGACGTACTCCTTGGGCTTCTCCGCACCTTCGCCGAAGAAATAGGCATCCATCTGCTGCACGATGAATTCCTGGTGTTCCTTCTTCCAGGGTTGCAGGCGATATTCGTTGAGCAGCATCTTCATGTGCTCCTGCCACTGCTCCCATGCCAGCTTGGAAACGTTGTTGTAGATGCGCTGTCCGAATTCGCCATCGAACGGCGGTTCGTCCAGACCTTCCATTTCGCGCCCCATCTTTACGCACTTCACCATGTGTGCCATCCAGAACTCCTCTTGTCCGCCAACGGCGGCATGAATGCCAACATTTGATTCTAACGGCGGCGGCCACAGAACCCAAGTGGCAGGAACGCGAAGACCGACGATTGGGTAGTGCGGACCTTCAGGTCTGCGTTGTGCTGATCCCATAATTGCTGGAAGCCCCCGCATTTATACGGGGGGAAGGAGCGCTTCAGGGCCCAAGGTCCGACTGCAATCATGCGCTTTAGCGCCGGGATGGAGAAATCACGGGGCTCAAGAGCGTGTGTGAGAACCAAACTTGGTATTTGCCAGTGGACTAGATGGCCGAAAATCCAGCGCCGTCGGCGCGGCTCAGTCTAGCCCAGCATGGAGCCGGAGGCGGAGTGCTGGG
>DATCCF010000108.1:0-8298 GCA_036511435.1 Terriglobales bacterium
AGGCGCCGACCAGGTTGAAGTAGTGCAGGAGCGCGTCCGCCACGATACGCCCCAGAAGTCCTTCGGACGGGATGACTCCCTTCCATCGAATGCTCCAGGGTAAGAGCCCGATGAACCCGGAGAGGAAGGTCACCAACCCAACCGCGCCAAGCAACTTGGCGTAAGGGGCGGTGATGGGCCGCGAGCGGAACCATCGCAGCGAGTACAGCACCAGGAAAACCGGGACCAGAAATACCGCGACTCCAAAGAGTTGCAGCGCAAAGTCGCTGAGGATGGCCCCGAATACCCCGATCCAGTTGTGCGCCGGCCTTGAAGCGGGAGGGGTTGACGCAGTATTCAACGAAGGATCCAGCGGCGAGTACGACACCAGTGCGAGGACAAGGAGGGCCGCGAAGACCAACACCAGGAAGCCGATCAGCTCATTGAGCCGCCGGTTGGCCGTCGGAGTAAAAGCGCGCGAGACGATTGTCATGTGGGCGTTCGGGCGTGTCGCGGAACCACGTCGCTTGCGAGGACTCATGCTGCCTGCTCCATCCAGCGCGGGCACACATTTACGTCCCATCCGCCGCAAACGAAAAAGCGCGATACCGGGAATCGACCGATGCGGGCTCCCCAATGAGCGCCCTTCAGGCGATTGGGGTGCAGATACGCCAGAGCCAATTAATTATCCCAGAAAGGTGAGCTACTACGGCGGAAAATTAAGAGAGCAAGGTTGCCGAACTAGTCTCCCCCCATTAACGGACGAGGTGCCCGATCCACCAAAGCACCGCCACGCCCAATACGATGCGGTAAATGGCGAACACCGTGAAACCGCGGGTGCGCACCCAATTCATAAACCACGCCACCACGCCGTAAGCGACGATAAACGAAACCACGAACCCGATGGCAAGCAACACCCAGGAATGCGCGTCGCTGGGCATAGAGCCAATTGCGCTCGGCTCGCCGTGGTGCGGTCGCAGCGACTTGAACAGGTCGTAGCAAGTGGCGACGACCATCGTTGGGATGGACAGAAAGAACGAGAATTCCAGCGCCGAAGGGCGGCTCATCCCGGCCAACTCTCCCGCCGTGATCGTGGACATGGAGCGCGAGGTTCCGGGGAAGACCGCCGAGAAAATCTGGCAGAAGCCGATCCAGACGGCTTGGCCCACCGACATCTGCTCCATGTCTTCGGTGAGTTTGCCGCGCACGAACGCCTGGTGTTTCGAGCGCTCGTACACTGCGTCGACAACCCACATAACAATGCCGCCGATGATCAGGGCCCATGCCATAAGAGGCAGGCTCTCCAGGTGTTTGCCGATGATCTTGGTCAGCAGAAAGGCCGGAATCGCCGTTACCACGAAGGCAATCAGGGTCAGCGTCAGCGGGTGATTGATAACCGTTCGATCGCCGTTTTTCCCATGTGGAAAGTCGTGAACGAACTCGAGGATGCGATTCCAGAAATACAGCGGCAGGCAAAGGATCGCGCCCAACTGGATGACGATGGAGAACATCTTCCAGTAACCATTGCCGAGATTGATTCCGAGGAATGCCTCTGCAATCCGCAGATGTGCCGTCGAGCTGACGGGAAGAAATTCGGTCAGGCCTTCAATAACGCCCAGCAGAACAGACAACAGGTAGTCGTTCAAATCGCCTCCGCGACGGCCAGCCCAGGAGGTGCAAAACCGGCACTTCCTGGGGACCGCATTATTAACGCAGCCTTGCCGCAGCTACTCGACATTGTTCCCGTATGTGGGAATTTTGTTCTGCACCATGTATATCAGACGCTCGGCGCGGTTGGACCAGTCTTCGTCATTGGAGTATTGCGATATTAGCTTCTTGGCGACGTTGATGGCGCGCGCGCTGGAATCATCGGCCTTCTTGGGCTGATTGTCGGTCGTGTAGATCACGACCAGCGCCGCATAACGCCATGCCGCCTTGTAGAGAGCCTCGGCGGCCTTGGGTGACTGGGGACGTTCGTCGGCATACTTCAGATAGATCTCGGCTTCCTTCTCCGGACACTTGGCCAGCGCCTCCCATTCGCCACAGAGCTTGTTGTCGATCAGGTGATAGGCAGCCAGATCGGCCCATTTGGTGCGCGGGAATTTCTTGATGACCTGCTTCATGTGCTCTTCATCGACCGGGGCGCGCAGCCCAGGATCGCGCATTTTTGCAGAGGGAAGGGTGGCTCGGTCTGCCGACTCGATTTGCCAGCGGATGTCGGCGCTACGATAAAGCGATTCGCCGGCCAGCGGGGAAGTCGGGAAATATTCGGCGAGGCGTGCGTAGATTCGCATGGCATCTTGCGCAGCTCCGCGACGGCCGCCGCGGCGGCTGGCCTCCATCTCCGAATCGAAAGCTTCGCCAAACAAAATCTTGTCGCCATCGGGAGTAGCGGTCATGATCACTCCCTTGTCCAGAATCCAGCCGGTGACGTTGCGGTCGTTCTGCACCTCCTCGGCGAACTCGATGGTGGTGCTCACGTCCACCGTGCCCACGACGTGGACCCAGCCCGGCGTGCGCTCGATGACGGCAACTTCACGGCCACGGCTGATGTTCGACAACTTCGCCGAGGAAGTGTCCGGAGAAATGTAGATGATGCCGTCGCGCATCATGATGCCGCGTTCAGTGGCGAACAGCGACGGGGAGAAAAATACAAGGAAACCTAAAACGAAATACCAGCACCGCGAATGTTTGTGAGGCACCTTTTCACTCCTGCATGCCGATTGCTAGACGCTATCTCATAAATCGGGCTTTGAAAGGGCATGGCTTCAGCCATGCCGCAAATGGCCGTTTTCGAAGCGGGCTTTAGGGGGCGCGTGAGAGCGGTGTCGTCCCTGAAGGGACTCGGATCCATTTCCCACTCTACCCAGCACTCCGCCTGCGGCTGCGTGCTGGGCTAAACTATTCCGCGCCTACAGCGCTGGATTTTTCCGCAAGGAAAGTCCATGCGCAAATACCAAGTTTGGTTCTCACACACGCTCTACCCGTATTGGCGGATACACTGATTCCGGAACCATCCTAGTTGCTAACTGCTAACTGCTAACTGCTAACTGCGATCAGCCCTCTTCCATCAGCACCTGGGCCAGCAATTGCGGCTCCACGTTTCCACCGCTGACGACGGCGACAACTTTCTTTGAATCGGGCAGCTCGTGGCCATGGAAGAGCCAGGCCGCAAACGTGACAGCGCCACTGGGCTCGGCCACGATGCGCCCGTTCAGAATGATCCGCCGCATCGCTGTGCGGATTTCATCTTCCGTCACGCTGATTACATCGTCTACGAATTCCCGCATGTGCTCGAAGTTCAGCCGTCCGATCGACTGCGTACGCAGTCCGTCAGCCAGCGTGCTGGAGACGCGCTCCGCCGATAACTCGACAATCTCGCCCTTGCGGAAGCTTTGCTGCGCGTCGTTGGCCAGTTCAGGCTCGACGCCAATCACCTTTGCCCGGGAGCCGCTCAGCTTGAGGGCGGCGGAAACGCCGCTGATCAGTCCACCCCCCCCGACCGGCGCCAGCACGAGATCCACATCGGGGCAGTCTTCCAGGATCTCGAGTCCGACGGTACCTTGTCCGGCGATGATCTGCTCATCATTGTACGGAGGCACGATCATGTAGCCATATTGCCGCGCCAGTTCTTCGGCCTTCTGCAAACGCTTGGCGCTGGCCGGACCGACGGTGACGATCTCCGCTCCCAGCGCGGCGGTGCTGTCCATCTTGATCTTGGGCGCGTTGCGCGGCATTACAATGACCGCCTTCACTCCCAGGGCGCGTGCCGCATAGGCCACTCCCTGCGCGTGATTGCCGCTGGAATAGGAGATCACTCCGTGCTGGCGCTCTTCTTCGCTGAACGAAGCGATTTTGTTATAAGCCCCGCGCAGCTTGAACGAGCCGATGGGCTGAAGACTCTCGGCTTTCAGCCACAACTGCCCGCGCGCTAATTCGTCGGCGGATTTCGCATCGGCAGGCGCGCTCTGCCTGCGGGCAGGCAGAAAGTACGCAATGAGCGGTGTGCGGGCCGCTACGCCGCGCAGTCTCTTCTGCGCGAGTTGGATCTGGTCGAGACTCACCATGGCTGGATCAGTGCACCGTTGTCGCCACGGACGCAAGCCACAGCCCGGCGGGCAGGTGCATCGAATCCTGGCCGTTGCCTGCGATCCGCGCCTCGTGGATCATCAATGCCATCCAGTGTACAAGTGCCAGGCGATCGCGCAACTTGACTTTGGCGGGGAAGTCAACGTGACCAATCGCCGAGCTGATCAGCGCGTCCAGCAAATACTTTTTCGGGACGTCACGTTGCAGCCACAACATTTCAGTCGGCGGGATGATTACGTCGTCGGAGCCGTGTAATAACAGGACGGGGACATGCAGGGACTGGAGGTGACCGGCCGGAGAAGCGGCAGCCAACTCCTCGCGGCGCTTGTCGATTTCAGCCAGAATCGCAGGCGCGAAGCTCTCACGCTGTTTGTGATAGATGCGCTGCATGATCTCCTGATCGTCAGGCGTCATGGTCTTGGTTAGCGCTTCGGAAGCCTTTCCCTGTTCGGAGAGCAGCAACTTGAGGGCCTCGTGTGCCGCCTGGACGTCCTCGGGAGCGAAGAAATCCTGCGGCTCGTCATAGATCACGATCAGCGGACCGTACTCATGTGGCTGCATATACTCGATTGATCCATCGGGACGAACCGCCTCGCCCGTCGCAAAGAAGCGCAGAACATGGGCGAGGTCGTAGTATCCGCCAACCGAAGCCACCCATGCGATCGACGGTGAGAATTGTGGATCGCTGGCGGCCAGCAACGACAAGCCTCCGGAGAAGCTGATCGCCAGTACGCCCACTTTCGGCACGTTGAGCTCCTGGGCGAAGCTGCGCGCGGCGGTGCCGATAAGGTCGGCGGACTCGCGTTCCACGCGATAATCGGCGATACCGGAGACCAACGGCGTCATCACGAAGAAGCCGCTCGACGCCACGGCGCGCGCGGAATTCACCAGCCGAGGGTCGTCGATTCCCATCCGGTGCATACCGTGGACGATGACGATGCCTGGCGCGAAGCCGATGCCGCGCGGCATGTACACATGCACCGGAACCGACTGGCCGCGGAAGTTGAAGGTTGCGTCGCGCACGTCAACCGGATGCACTTCATAGTTGGCCAGCCATCCGGTGGCATTGGGATCGGAAATGCGCTGCAGCAGAGAAGCCGCCTGCAGATAGTCTCGCGCCAGCGGATAGACGGCGACCACAGCGATGGGAAGCAACAGCAGCAACCAGGCGAGGAGGCGTGCCTGGTGCGATGGTTTGCGGGCTTGCCAGGGGACAGTGGTCATTGGGAACCGCGGTGGGTCTCTTAAGGTAAATCGAGGGTGATCTTCAGGGCGGCTTCGATGCTTGTCATGATCGGCTTATCGAAGGCACCAAGTTGCTCTTTCAATCGGGTCTTGCTTATGGCTCGTACCTGCTCGCAGAGGACAATCGAATCCTTTGACAGCCCTCCGGTACCCGCTGAGACCTTAACATGTGAGGGGTATACCTTGGTCTTATTTTCAGCACCCGTGATGGAGCAGACAATTACAATGGGGCTGAATTTGTTAAGAGCGTCCCGGCTGACCACTACCACGGGACGGATTCCCCCCTGCTCGGAGCCCTCCGAGGGTTGGAGGTTCGCCTTGAACACATCACCGCGTAGAGCTTGTGGCATAGGCCGGCTCTCCCTCTAAGTCTTTCTCTTCCAACCTGAGGGCTTCCCAATCGCTATGCTCAAATTCCTCAGCGATTAACTTTGCTTCTTTTTGGTAGGCGGTATCTTCTGCCATGCCTGCGAATGCAGCGTCGATCTGATGACGCCTGTACATCCGCAAATAAGCCTTAATCGCGGCAACGAAAAAATCATTGAGGCTTGCGGAGCCGGATATTCCCTTTTCCTTCTCAACGACGGATCTAACTTGGTCATAAACAGGTCGAGGCAGACGCACCGTTGTGGTTCGAGTCTCCTTTTTCTGCGCCAACGCCATTGTGCCTCCTCCGGGTGTGAAACTCCATCGTGCGCATTATTAACATGCACAATTGTTTGATGTGCAATCAGGTTTAATATCCGCCACCAAATAATAACATCAATATACGGTTCAAAGCAATATTACAGATATGATTGCATAAGTGATTACACTAAATGACATCACCTATACAATCCCCGCGAGATAAGCACGTCAAGATGGAAATAAATGTCTTATAATCTGTGAGTTAGCAGACGCTTACTCCTCATGTGCCACGGCAGTCTTCTATCAGATTTCCAGGATTACCGGCATGATCAGCGGCCGCCGCGAGGTGTTTTTCACGATGAAGCGCTTCAGGTCCTGGCGAATTTTTTCCTTGATCATGCCGTAGTCGCCCTTCTCTTCATCGCTGGACGACTCAAGGGTGTTCATCACCGTCTGCCGCGCCTGATCGAGGAACCCATCCTCGCTGGTGTTGGCGGAGAAGCCGCGCATCACGATTTCGGGTGGAGTCTCGACCTTGCCCGTCAGCTTGTTGATGGCGATGATGGGCAACACGATGCCGTCTTCGCTGAGATGACGGCGATCGCGAATGACCAGATCTTCCACCACATCGCCCATGGAATTGGAATCGATGCAGACGCGGCCCACGGCAATGCGACCGGCCTTGCGCGCTCCCATCTCGTCGAATTCGAGAATGTCACCGCTCTCGATCATCATGACCTTGCCCACCGAGTTGTGCATGGCCCCGGCCATTTCGGCGTGCAACTTAAGCTGGCGATACTCGCCGTGGATGGGAATAAAATATTGCGGCTTTACCAGGTTGATGATGAGCTTCAGCTCTTCCTGGCTGGCGTGCCCGCTGACGTGCACCGGCGGCGAAGAACCATCATCGTAGATGACGTGGGCATCGCGGCGGAATAGATGGTCAACCACACGGAAGATGGCTTTCTCGTTGCCGGGAATGATGCGCGACGAGAGCACCACCGTGTCACCCGGCTGAATGCGGGCGTGCTTGTGATTGTCAACGGCAGCCCGCGACAGGGCCGACATGGGCTCGCCTTGCGTGCCGCTGATGAGCACACAAACTTTCTCCGGCGGGAAATCGCGAATCTGGGCGGGATGAATCAGCAATCCGTCGGGTGCGTCAATGTAGCCGAGGTCCTGCGCGATCTCCGCCGACTCCATCATGGAGCGGCCGACCAAACAAACCTTGCGGCCATTTTCAAAGGCCTGCTCCATGGTCAGCTTGATGCGGTGGATGGAAGACGAGAAACAGGAGATGAACAGGCGCCGTTCGGCGCGCGAGAAAATCTCCTGGAACCGAGCGCGCACCGCACGTTCGCTGGGCGTATAACCGCGGCGCTCCACGTTGGTTGAATCCTGAAAGAGCGCCAGCACTCCTTCCTTGCCGTATTCCGCAAAGGAGTGCAAATCGAAGAGGCGATTGTCCGTGGGTGTGGGATCGACCTTGAAGTCGCCGGTGTGGATCAGGGTGCCGAGCGGCGTATGAATGGCCAGGGCGACGCAGTCGACCAGGCTGTGCGTGACCTGGATGGGGTTGATCGTGAACGGCCCGATCTTAAAGCGCTCTCCAGGCCTGATTTCGTTGAGCACGGCATCATCCAATTGACCATGCTCTTCCAGCTTGCCTTCCACATAGGCCAGGGTGAATTCAGTGCCGTAAACCGGAACGTTGAGCTCCGAGAGGAACCAGGGCAGCGCTCCGATGTGATCTTCATGGCCGTGGGTGAGAACAATCGCGCGTACATGAGCGCGATTCTCGATCAGGTAGCCGATATCGGGGACAACAATGTCCACGCCCAGCAACTCGGCTTCGGGGAACATGAGCCCGGCGTCAATGACGATAATGTCGTCGCCCCAGCGAATCGCCATGCAATTCATGCCGAATTCGCCGAGTCCGCCGAGGGGTACAACCTGGAGTTTTCCTATTGGCATCTGCAACTTTCGATGCTAGCACAGGAGCGCCGGGAAAGTTCCATGGCACGGGCGCTGCGAAGCGTCTCAGTTTGCCCTGTCACAATAGATACTTCGGGTAGAGCGGGCCTTCAGAGTGTGTGTGAGAACCAAACTTGGCGTTTACCAGTGGAATTTTGTTAGCCGAAAATCCAGCGCCGTAGCCGGGGTCCCCAGTTCGCGCCGCTTTTGCGCGAACTGGGGTGGAGGTAGGCGCGAAATAGTTTAGAGCGGTTTCAGAATTGGTGTAGTCCGGCGAGTTCGGATAGAGCGGGGCTTCATCTGGATTATTCATCTGTTTCGGTAGCTTTGAGATCCTCATGAATAATCCGGGTTCAGCGCCGCGTTCGCTGCGGACCAACGAAC
>DATCCF010000109.1:0-8363 GCA_036511435.1 Terriglobales bacterium
AGCCTGCCGAAAAATACCTTGCCGAGGACTGGCGCCAGCCTGTGAGTCGGCTTGCAGATGCCATGAGCTGTAGCGCGTCTCCCCCCGCCCATGCTTGATCGCTGCACGACCACCCGATCTCGCCTTCAACTTCTTACGGACGGATTACGGCTGTATCATGGCGCTCGCGGCTGTCATGGTATGATCGAAAGCTTGTAGAAGTGCAATCGGTAGCGTCTGCCGCAGTGTGGCAGACGCGTCTAAGGGGCGATCGGTAGAACGTGCCAAGCGAAAAACAGGTGAAATGGTCGCAGCTCCGGGTTGGACTGACCGTACTCGTTGCCCTCGTCACGCTCGCCGTTCTCATCTTCGTGATGACCGGCACCACCGGTCTCTTCACTAAGAAACTTGTGGTTCGTGCTTACATGGACAACGCGGGTGGCCTGCGTGTGGGCGCTCCCGTGCGCCTGGAAGGCGTGGACATAGGCAACGTCACTGGGATTCGCGTGGTTGCCGATCCCAAGCGCCGCGTAGCGCCGGTGGAAGTGACCATGAAGATCACCACCAAGTACGCCGACACCATGAGAAGCGATTGCGAGGTTGAACTGACGACCGCAGGCGTTCTGGGTGAGGTTTTTGTGGACTTGGATTGCCGTCAGGCGCAGGGCGGCCCCATGCGAAACGGCGCTGAGCTGCCGACCCGCGAGGTGGCGCAACTGCAGGACGTGGTGCGCGCCAGCCAGGGCACGCTGCAAAACGTCGACACTCTGGTGAAGCGGCTAGACAGTATTCTTTCCTACATCCAGAGCGGACAAGGCTCCATCGGCAAGGTCATTTACGACCCCTCGTTGTTCAATCGAGCTAACGACATGCTGAACCAGTTGCAGCAGGTCGTGGGCCAGATCAACTCGCCTAACGGGACGATCGGCAAGCTCATCAACAGCGACGAACTCTACAACAAGGCCAATGCCTCCATCGACAGCCTCAACAAGATCATCGACGAGGTCAACAGCGGCAAGGGAACGATCGGTAAGTTTCTCAAAGATCCCACTCTTTACGACAACGCCAACAAGGCCGTGGCTCAGTCCAACGAGCTTATCGGCGGTATCAACGCCGGAAAGGGCACACTCGGCAGGCTCGCCAAGGACGAAGCGCTGGCGAACAAAATCGACAACACTGTCACGCGCCTGAATAGCATCGCCGACCGACTCGACAAGGGCGAGGGCACCGCGGGCAAGTTCCTGAAGGACCCTTCGTTGTACAACAATGCCGACGACCTTTTGGTGGAGACGCGCAACCTCATCAAGGCGGCCCGCCAGGATCCCAAGAAGTATCTGACGATCCACCTGAAACTCTTCTGAAGACGCGGCCACTTTATTCCCGCTTACCCAGCACTGATTTCCCAGTCTAATCGTCGTTGTAGTAGTGTTTTCTGTGGAGCCCTTCTTCGTCTCCGCAGGACGCACTCTGTCCTATGTTTTGTCAGCGCGCCTCGCAAGCTGACTAGCTTGTCATGGAGCGCCAATTCATTCACGAGGCAAACATGCAGATCCGCTCTCTCGCTGTTTTCCCGCTGCTGCTGGCGGCCGTACTTTCCGTGGCCCAGACAGCGCCTTCTACTTCTTCTTCCGCCGAGTTTCCCAAGCAAATCCCCAACTTCGATCTGACGGCCATCGACAAAACCGTCGATCCCTGCGTGGATTTCTACCAATACTCGTGCGGAAACTGGATGAAGAACAATCCCATTCCGTCGGACAAGACAAGATGGGGACGCTTCAACGAGCTGGACGAGCACAATCTCTATATCCTGCGCGACCTCCTCGACCAGGCACAGGCGCCCGGAAAGCACAGCGCCATCCAGCAGAAAGTTGGCGACTATTTCGCGGCGTGCATGGACGAGGGCACGGTCGAGAAAAAGGGTACCGTGCCGCTTCAGCCGGAGATGAACCGCATCGCGTCCATCAAATCGAAGCAGGAGATCATTCCACAGGTCGCCTACATGCACAGCAATGACATCCCGGTATTATTTAACTTCTATCCCATACCGGACATGCATGATTCCAGCTTGACCATCCCGAACCTCGACCAGGGTGGAATCACGCTGCCTGACCGCGACTACTACCTCAAGGACGATGACAAGTCGGTGGAGACGCGACAAAAGTACCAGGAGCACGTGCAGAAGATGTTTGAGTTGGCTGGCGATAAACCGGAGGTCGCTGCCGCCGAAGCCAAGACGGTGCTGGCCGTCGAGACCGGGTTGGCGAAGGCCGCCATGGACCGCACCGAGCGCCGCGATCCGAAGAAGCGCGACCACACGATGCCGACGACGGAGATCGTCGCTCTGGCCCCGAACTTCGACCTCACCCAGTATTTCGCCGATAACGGCTCGCCCAAGTTCACCAGCCTCAACGTCGGCAATCCGGATTTCTTCAAGGCGGTAAACGAGCAGCTCAACGCAGTGGCGCTCGACGATTGGAAGACCTACCTCCGCTGGCGGACCTTGGATAGCTACGCCCCGGTGCTCACCGCGGCGTTCGTGGACGAAGACTTTCAGTTCAACCGGAAGTACATGGGCGGGCAAAAGGAAATTGAGCCGCGTTGGAAGCGCTGCATCCGATCCACCGACGACAACCTGGGCATGGCCCTGGGCCAGCTCTATGTGGACAAGGTATTCGGACCGGACAATAAGGCCCGCACCGTCAAAATGGTGCAAGCCATCGAGCAGGCCATGCACAGCGACATCGGACAGTTGCCTTGGATGTCCGACACAACTAAGCAGCAGGCGTATGTGAAGCTGAGCGCCATCGTCAACAACATCGGCTATCCCGATAAATGGCGCGACTACAGCACGGTAATCGTCAAGCGCGACGATTACGCCGGCAATGTCCAGCGTGCTTCCGCCTTCGAGGTCAAGCGCCAGTACAACAAAATGGAGAAGCCGACCGACCGCAAGGACTGGTCGATGACTCCGCCGACGGTGAACGCCTATTACCGTCCCCCGATGAACGACATCAACTTCCCTGCCGGTATTTTGCAACCGCCGTTCTACGGCATGAACACAGATGATGCGGTGAACTACGGCGCCATCGGAGTCGTCATCGGTCACGAGCTGACCCACGGCTTTGACGATCAGGGCCGCAAGTACGACGCTCAGGGGAACCTGAAGGATTGGTGGACTCCGGAGGACGCCAAGGCCTTCGAACAACGCGCGAGCTGTACGGCCGATGAATATTCCAGTTTCGTCGCGGTGAAGGACGACAAAGGCGAAGTACATCTCAACGGCAAACTCACGCTCGGCGAGAACACCGCCGATAACGGCGGCCTAAAACTGGCATACATGGCGCTGACGAACATCATCGGCAACACGCCGGTGAAGCCCATTGACGGTTACATGCCACAGCAGCGCTTCTTCCTGGCGTATGGCCAGATCTGGTGCCAGAACGTGACCGACCAGCAGGCCCGAGTGTTGGCGATTACCGATCCGCACTCTCCCGGACGCTGGCGCACGAATGGGGCGGCACAAAATTCGGCTGCGTTCCAGGAGGCATTTGGTTGCAAAGCGGGTCAGTCGATGGTACGCGAGAACGCTTGCCGGGTTTGGTAAAGCCGTAGTCCACTCATGACTTCGGCAGGCCGGTCTGTTCCTGCCGAACGGGCTTCCCTTGGAACAGCCATGCGGAACTCCTAAGCTGTGAGGGAGGTTGCGACTTTATTAAAGACCCGCCAGTATATCGATACGCCAGACGATCCAACAATAACGCGGGGTGGATTTCTCCACCCCGCATGATACTCAACGCTGAAACTGAGGACTACACGAGTCCCTGGTCCAGCATGGCATTGGCGACCTTCAGGAAGCCGCCGATGTTGGCACCGTTCACCAGATTGCCGGGAGTGCCGTAGGTTTCGGCAGTCTCGAAGCAGGTCTTGTGGATGGCGATCATGATTTTGTGCAGCCGGTCGTCCACTTCCTCGCGTGTCCAGCTCAACCGGATGCTGTTCTGTGACATCTCGAGGCCGGATGTTGCCACACCGCCAGCGTTCGCAGCCTTGGCCGGACCATAGAGGACTTTCGCCTCCAGGAACAGCTTGGTGGCTTCGAGCGTGCTGGGCATGTTCGCGCCTTCGGCAACAACCTTGACCCCATTGTTGATGAGGTTGGTCGCGTCCTTGGCGTTGATTTCGTTCTGGGTGGCGCTGGGGAACGCGCAATCAGCCTTGACGTTCCAAAGCGGGTTGTAGCCCAGCTTGAGATCGGTAGGCATGAAGATCGCTTTCTTGAACTGGTCCGTATACTCACGAATACGGCCACGCTTCGCATTCTTCAACTCCATGACCCAGGCGAGCTTCTCGCGGGTGATGCCGTCGGGATCGTAGATCGCGCCGTCGGAGTCGGAGAACGTAAGTGGCTTCGCGCCCAGATCAAGCAGCTTCTCCACCGTGTACTGAGAAACGTTGCCGCTTCCTGACACCAAGCAGAGTTTGCCGTCGAGCGAGTCCTTGCGGCTCTTCAGCATTTCGGCTGCGAAATACACGCAGCCGTAGCCCGTGGCTTCAGGACGAATCAGCGAGCCGCCCCAGTTCAGGCCCTTGCCGGTCAGCACTCCGGTGAATTCATTGCGGATGCGTTTGTACTGGCCGAACATGAAACCGATCTCGCGTCCGCCTACGCCGATGTCGCCGGCCGGAACGTCGGTGTCCGGTCCAATGTGGCGGCAGAGTTCGGTCATGAAGCTCTGGCAGAAGCGCATGACTTCGTTATCGCTCTTGCCCTTGGGATCGAAATCGGACCCGCCTTTGCCGCCGCCCATGGGCAGCGTGGTCAGCGAGTTCTTGAAGACCTGCTCGAAGGCCAGGAACTTCAGGATGCCGAGATTGACCGATGGATGGAAGCGCAGTCCGCCCTTGTAGGGGCCGATGGCGCTGTTCATCTGGATGCGGAAGCCGCGATTGATTTGAATATTGCCCTGGTCGTCGAACCATGGCACCCGGAACATGAAGACGCGCTCGGGTTCCACAACCCGCTCAAGAATGCGGGCCGAGATATATTCCGGATGTCTGTCCAGAACCAGGCGCAGCGACTCCATTACTTCCTGGACCGCTTGATGAAATTCAGGCTCTGCTGGGTTCTTCGTCTTCACCAGCGTCATTACATCGTTAATGTAGTTGCCCGGAGTTTTGATCCCGGGATGGGATGTAGTTACGACACTCATAGAGGTCCTCCTCGAACCTTACAGCTTCATTTCTAGGGCCGGTACTAAAAATTGGCATCGTTCGTAATTCGACTTTATCGAACGATTATTTTGAGGCCGGTTCTATTTCAATCCAAACTTGGGCCTCCCCGCCGTGACCGCTATCACCCGGAAGCGTGACCTAGCCCGCGATATGGTACCCTCTCCGAGCACCCCACGGGCGGGAAATCTTTGCCCCCGGTGCACCCCGAAACAACAGGAAACACCTCCTCGCCGCCCGTTACGGATAACATACAAAGGATATGGCGAATGACTACCCCTACGTGGTGTCGGAAGCGGCATTGGAGCGTCTGCTCGACGAGGTGCGGAATTCGGCAGCCGGCTCGGCACACGGGATATTTGGCCCCACCTCGATCAGTTGGAAGGTCAATCGCGAGTCGGCACTTTTTCTGGCGGCAGGCCGGGCGGCGTTGTTGCAGTTGGCGCATCCCTGGGTCGCTGCCGCCATTGCCGAACACTCAACCACGCTCGGCGATCCCATCGGACGCTTTCATCAGACCTTTCGTGTGATGTTCACCATGGTCTTCGGCTCGCTCGAACAAGCTCTGGCGGCTTCGCGACGGCTGCAGCGCCGCCACTCCAGCATCCGGGGCAAACTGCCGGAGGCGGTGGGCCGGTTCGCCGAGGGGTCCCCTTATGAAGCGAACGAGATTGCCGCCCTTCGCTGGGTTTACGCAACCTTGGTGGACAGTGCTCTGGTTGCGTACGAGCTTGTGCTGCCTCCGTTGACCGAGCCGGAGCGGGAACAGTATTACGGTGAGAGCAGGACCATGGCTGCGCTCTTCGGCATTTCCGGCAACTACCTGCCGTCACATTGGCTGGAGTTCAAGGCCGACTTCGAATCCACCTGCGAATCGAGTTTGCTGGCGGTGGGTCCGGACACGCGCGACATGGCCCACCAGCTTCAACGCGGCGCGGGATCGTGGCTGCGGCCGCCGTTCTGGTATCGCGCACTCACAGCACATCTGCTGCCACCGCGTCTGCGCGAAGAGTTTCAGCTTGCCTATGGAAACCGAGAAGAGCTTTCTGCCGCCCGCGCAATGCGCTGGCTTCCAAAGATCTATCGGCGGCTGCCGGACAGGGTTCGCTTCGTTGGCCCCTACCAGGAGGTGCAGGCCAAGCTCCGAGGAAAAGCCCGTCCCGGTTTGAGGGTGCGATTGAGCAATCGGTTGTGGGTAGGCGAAGCGACGCTTCCCAGCTTCAATGAGCCTGCGGAGAATTTGCCCGAACGAGGAAAATGTTTTGGAGATAAAATAGCGCCATGAGCCCAGACGTTTCCGAGCTTCTGAAAAAGGCGCTCGCGCTTCCGCCCGAAGCGCGCGCCGCATTGGCCGGTTCCCTTCTCGAAAGCCTTGATGACACAGTGGACCAGGGGATTGAGGAAGAATGGAACAAAGAGATCGCACGCCGGATAGGGGAATTGGATTCTGGCAAAGTGAAACCTATTCCGTGGGCGGAAGCTCGCCGCCAAATCTCAGCCATCCTCAATGGCCGCTAAGAGACTCGAGTTCCACCCCGCGGCCCTTACAGAATTTAAAGCAGCCCTAGCCTGGTACTTGGAGCGGAGCGAAACCGCAGCCCTCAATTTTGTTGCCGAACTGGATCGTGCCGTCGACTTGGTGACCAAGTCACCACGACGATGGCCGGTTGGTGAGCACGCAACTCGGAAATTCATACTGAATCGCTTTCCGTTTGCGGTTATTTACCGCGAAAAACAAATATCTGTCCAAGTGCTGGCCATCGGGCACCGGCGACCGGGATACTGGGAAGGACGGCTTTGACATTTGGTCATGAATGCTAAGTGATGATCATAGACGTCCTGCTTCGCCCTCATACCATTCTTCCCGCCAATTGATGCCAATTTCGGTGTAGCATGTATGCCAACCGGATGTTCCAGGTCGCGGCGACCGCCGCATTAGCAGGAGCCGTGTCATGAATGTTCTCCTCCTTTCCATGCCCGACTCGTTCGAGCACATGCCGACGATCGCGGTGCGGATGCCCAATGGAGCGCTGTGTTCCTTGGCGGGGAACATCGACCCGCATCACAAAGTGGCTGTTGCCGACCTCATTCTGGTTCAGCACCAGGTGCGTGAAACAGTGGAGCGGTTGGTGCGCGAAAACCAGCCCGACGTAGTTGGCCTCTCCGTCATGACCTTTCAGCGCAAAACTGCGCTCCGAATCATCAAACTGGTGCACTCGTTGCAACCCGGTGTTCGCGTTGTCGTGGGTGGTTACGATCCCAGCCTCGCGCCCGAAGCCTACATGGAAAACGGCTGCGGCATCGATTACATTGTCCGTGGCGAAGGCGAGATTACTTTCCGCGAACTGCTGCGCGCCATCGAAAGTGGCGAAGGCTTCGCCGCAATTCAAGGACTGTCGTATCACGCGGACGATGGTTGGCATCAGAATCCCCCGCGTCCCGTGCATACTCTCGAGGGAGATGAAATCCGTTTGCCGAGGCGCGACGCCCGCGTCCTCGGCGGCTACACCATGCTTGGCCGCGGGGTGGATGTGGTGGAGACCTCCCGCGGATGCACCTTCGATTGCGGCTTCTGCTCGATCATCGAGATGCGGGGGCGCAACTTTCATACCTACTCGTTCGAGCGCGTGCTGGCCGACATTCGCGACGCTAGGGACCACGGCGCCCGCGCCATCTTTATCGTGGATGACAACATCAGCCTTAACATCCGGCGCTTTGAAGCGCTATGCCGCGCCATCATCGATGCCGGCTTGAACGACATCGATTACACCGTCCAGGCGATGACGTCGCCTATTGCCATGCATGGCGAAACCCTGACTCCGCTGATGCGCCAAGCCGGCTTTCGCTATGTTTTCCTCGGTATTGAGAACATCCTCGAAGATGATCTTCACTTCCTGAAAGCGGCGGCCAAGAATGAATTTCGCGAAGATGGCCGCACTACCGGTAACGCTTCGCTCCGCGCCATTGAAGTTCTGCACAAGAACAAAATGTTTGTGGTCGGCGGCCTCATCGTCGGCAATCCGGATGACACCCGCGAATCCATCCGGGCCAACCTGGAGTTTGCCAGCAAATATGTGGACTGGCCCTACATCCAGCATCCGACTCCGTTTCCCGGTACGCCGATGACCAAAGATTTTCGCGCGCGGAATTTGATC
>DATCCF010000110.1:0-11025 GCA_036511435.1 Terriglobales bacterium
CAGGCGTCCTTTCTTGTGTTGGGACTCGATCGCCTTGTCTCCGCCGCCGTGGGCAATGAACTGCTCTTCATTGCGAACGTTGGCGACCATCTCGGCCATGGCTTTCAAGTTTCGTTCGAAGCGCGCCGAGTCGCTTTTCACCTTGGTCTCGAACGCAGAGGGCGGTCCGGAATGGTGGCTATGGTCAGTCATGATCAGTAAGGGGCAAACTATCTACGATAAAGCAGGGAAGCAGTGGCACGCAATGCGATCCGATGCAGACTACAGTCCCAGCGCAAACGCCACGATGGTTCTGCCTCGCCGGCCGGTGCTTCGTTCCAGCTCATCGAGCAAGGCGGGCTCCATTTCCTCCGGATCGACCGTCATTTCGCAGGCAGCGATCTCTTCTTCGCTGGCGCCGTGATAACACAGCTCACAGACACCCAAGCCACCTTCGGACTGCACGGGCGGTCCGAAGACCCGGCAAGTGAGCGGCCGCGCAGCGTACAGGTCGCACATCCCAGTCTCCGGGTCGAGGACGGGGCAGGGTTCGTCGTTGGCGAATTCTTCGAAAAGCGCCTCGGCTGTCTCGCCCTCATCCAGAATGCCGGTCTCGGGATCTCCGGGAAAGTCCTGCGAGAGCCGGGCAATCGACGCGTCGGCGCGTTCGCGAACTTGCGCCGCGCGGGCCGGATCGGTCACCTCCAATTCGGACAGCCCTTGCTGCAACCGCAGCGCGTCGAGTTGATTGATTGCGAAAGCTCCCATGCAGCACTGCGTGCATCCCAGCTTGCAGACTAGCCACTCGCCACTGCGGCGGGCCGTATCGGCTAGGGCCGCATCGATAATCTGCACCAGCTTCTGATCGCCAGGTGGAAGCCGGACACGCATGGCAAGAGCATAACGCAGTGGCGCCTGCCAGAGATTTTTCGGGTAGAGCTGGCCTTCAGGCCAGCGTCCAAGCCCTTCATTACGGCGCCGCCTCCAACGCCGCTGCGAGCGGGTCCTCCACAATTGCATCCACCAATCCGGCCCGTAATGCTTGCGGCGCGTGCAGTTTTTCGGCTGCCAGGAACATCTGTAGCGCACGGCCTTTGCCGACCAGCCTAGACAGGCGCTGCGTCCCTCCCCATCCGGTGATCAGGCCGAGGGCAGCGCCGCGATGTCCAAACAACGCATGAGCGCTGGCGATGCGCCGATCGCAGGCGAGCGCCAGATCGAGTCCTCCGCCCATGCAGTAGCCCTGAATCGCAGCGATGGTGGGAGTAGGGAAGCTGGCGACGGCAGTCATCAAGCGCTGACCCATCTGCGCGAAGCGGAATGCCTCCGCGCCGGTCAGCGCCGCAATCTCGTTGAGGTCGGCCCCTGCCGAGAAAAACTTCGCATTGCCAGCGATCACCAGGCGCACGGGCGGATGCGCCGCAAGGTCCTCGACAGCATCGGTGAGTGCCTGCACTCGGACGCGCGTCAGGCGGTTTGTGCCATCGTGCGAGACGAGGCGTAGAATGACCGCGTCGCCACACGGCTCACGACAGTACAGAATTTCTTGAGACGAGGAATCCACCAAGCGTTAGGGTAGCAAACGGTGGCATCCGATCGGCATTGTCACTGGCAACTGTTCTCGCAATACGATCTCAGTGCCGCTTGAGGCGATTACGTACTTGCGGGTACGCCACGGGGCTTCACGTTGGTGCGGATGAACTCGATGATGGAATCCATCGGGGTGCCCGGCTGGAAGATGGCGGCCACCCCGCCCTTCTTCAGCGTATCGATATCCTGGTCGGGGATGATGCCGCCCACCAGCACCAGCACGTCGTCCATCTGGTTTTGCTTCAGCAAGTCCATCACGCGCGGCACGATGGCGTTGTGCGCGCCGGAGAGGATGCTGAGCCCAATGACGTCCACGTCTTCCTGCAACGACGCGGTGACGATCATCTCCGGAGTCTGGCGCAGCCCGGTGTAAATCACTTCCATGCCGGCATCGCGGAGGGCGCGGGCAATGACTTTGGCGCCACGGTCGTGGCCGTCGAGGCCAGGCTTAGCAACCAGTACACGAATTTTGCGGTCGGGGGACACGGTGAACCCTCTTCTTGTTCTCTCATCCTGAGCGCGGCGACCAAAGGAAGCGGAGTCGAAGGACCCGTACACCGGCTTCAGGCATCAGCCACTAGTCACCAGCTCTCAGATGAACACTGAATCATAAACCCTGGGGTGAGCTTTAGTAAGTGAGCGGCGTCACAGAAGACCTTGACGCTGTGCCACATTGTGTGTCACATTAATGCCCATGCCTTCAGTGAATATCCGCCAACTCCGCGATACCCGCCAATTGAAAGCCTGGCTACAGGCCGGCAAGACCATCGAACTCCGCGAACGAGATCGCGTTTTGGGTCACATTGTTCCCAAGAAATCTACTCCGCAGCCTCGGGAATGGCCGGACTTTGCAGCGCGAGCCAAGAAGATTCTCGGCGACAGGGTCTTGCCGGGGGCGGACCTGCTGATCGAGGAACGGGAACGGGGACGCTATTGAGTATCTACGCGGATTCGAGTTTCTTTGTATCCCTATACCTGATCGACGGACACTCAAGGGAAGCCCAGCATCGCATGGCTAAGCATCCGCGCCTGTGGCTAACGCCACTACATCGCGTGGAATGGGCACATGCCGTAGCCCAGCACGTGTTTCGACGCACGATCTCGAATCGTGAGGCCCAGCAGTTTTACTCGGCCTTCGAAGCGGATCGCAAACTAGGTCTGTGGTTGGAGGTCGAAATGCCCAACATGGCATTCGAAACCGCTGTGCAACTCGCCAAACAACACGGTCCACGTCTCGGCGCCAGGACTCTCGACACTCTTCACGTCGCTTCGGCAATTGAATTACGGGCCGAGCATTTTTGGACCTTTGACGAGCGGCAAGGAAAACTGGCCGAGGCTGAAGGGCTGAAGAGTTCCTAATCGTCGTGACGGAATCAGAGACAGACTGTTTCCAAAAGCCGAACGTCCCATGGGCTCGCACAAGGCCAAATATCCAATGCTTGCTTTCGTCCTTTAGTTTGGCCCATGGCGGTGCGGGGAATGCGATTCCCCAACCGCTTCCGACTATCCACTCGGATACGTCTTCTATCTTTTCGGATAGTGCTGCCGTGGGGCGGGTGCTTATCTACTGAATGTTGGAATTCTGCATAATGTTTCCGGCTTACGTCCCGTCAACCACTTAGCGCGCTAGAGAGCTTCGTTTCACTTATGCCTCGACTGGAAATCAACTTGCTTACTACCCAGGAAGACAACGAATTTCTTGGAGGCAACCGTGAAACTCTTCAGACTGCTAACTCTCATGCTATCAATTGGAGTTTTTTCCGCATTCTCGATACAGGCCCGGGCACAGCAAGAAATTAACCCCGATCATTTCGAGCAATCAGCAGGGGCGCAAACCAATGTGCACGGCTCGAAGGCGCAAGCCGACCACACGGCGGCGCCCGCGCGTCCTCGAGGACATGCCCACGCGCGGATGGCGAGTAAACACTCCGGCAGGGCAAACCATCATCGGGCCCACGTGTCTGCGTGACGCTGAAAGGCTGAGAGGGCTAGGTGCTGAGGCCTGAGTGTCCGGTACCACGCTCAAGTGCAGCTTGCTGCAGGGATTTCCTTCGTTGTCACAGCTCTCGACGCGGGAGAGTTGTTAGCCGACGGCAGAGGAAAAGCAGGTCCCTCCGCTCGGGCTGAAGCCTTCGGTCGGGATGACAGCTTTCGAAGGGTCACTCGGCTCAGCGTTGAACGCTAAGCGCTAAGTGCTAAGTGCTGCCCACTTCTCACGCGAACGCGGTTTCGGTGTACGTTCCGTACACGTCACGCAGCGCTTCGCAAATCTCGCCCACGGTGGCGTAGGCCTTCACCGCATCAACGATGAACGGCATGGTGTTGGCCGGGGAAACCTGGCCGTTTTCGCCGGCCTTCGGTTCGTGCGCCGCGGCCTTCCGAAGGGCATCGAGGCAGCGGCGAACCTCGGCATTGGAGCGGCGTGCACGCAAGGCTTTCAGCTTCTTGGTCTGAGCCTGTGCCACCTCTTCGCCGATGTAGAGAATGTTGGGCGACGGTTCTTCGACGACGAACTCGTTAGCGCCCACCGTGATTTTCTCTCGCGCCTCGGTGGCGCGCTGGAATTGGTAGCTGGCCTCGGCGATTTCCTTCTGCGGGTAGCCCTTCTCGATGGCCGCGACCATGCCGCCCATGGCATCGAGCTTTTCGAAGTAATCGAACGCGCCCTTCTCCATGTCGAGGGTGAGGCGTTCCAGGAAGTAGGAGCCGCCCAAGGGATCGACGGTCTGCGCGACTCCCGATTCGTACGCGATGATCTGTTGTGTGCGTAACGCGATGCGCACGGCTTCTTCCGTCGGCAGCGCCAGCGCTTCGTCGTAGGAGTCGGTGTGCAGCGACTGGGTCCCGCCCAGCACCGCGGCCAGCGCCTGAAGAGCGACGCGCGCGATGTTGTTCAACGGTTGCTGCGCGGTGAGCGACACGCCCGCGGTTTGGGTGTGGAAGCGCATCAGCCAGGTGCGCTGGTTCTTGGCGTCGAAACGGTCCTTCATCAGGCGATACCAGATCTTACGGGCGGCGCGGTACTTCGCAAGCTCCTCGAAGAAATCGTTGTGCGCATTGAAGAAGAAGCTGAGGCGCGGGCCGAACTCGTCCACGTCGAGCCCGCGACGGCGCGCCCATTCGACGTACTCGACGCCATCGTAGATGGTGAACGCCAGCTCCTGCAGCGCGGTCGATCCGGCTTCGCGAATGTGATAACCGCTGATCGAAATGGTGTTGAAGCGCGGCGTGAACTTGGAGCCGAACTCGAAGGTGTCAATCACCAGCCTCATCGATTGCGCGGGGGGATAGATGTATTCCTTCTGCGCGATGTATTCCTTCAAGATGTCGTTCTGGATGGTGCCGGAGATTTTCTTCCAATCGGCGCCCTGCTTCTCGGCAACCACGAGATACATGGCCCACAAGATCGACGCCGGCGAGTTGATGGTCATGGAGACCGTCGTCTTCTCCAGATCGATACCGTTGAAGAGGATCTCCATATCTTCGAGCGAGTCGATCGCTACGCCGCACTTGCCGACCTCGCCTTCGCTGAAGGGATGATCGCTGTCGTAGCCCATCAGCGTGGGCAAATCGAATGCGACGGAAAGGCCGCCGCCGCCGTGGGCCAGCAGATACTTGTAGCGCTCGTTGGTCTCCTCCGGCGAAGCGAAGCCTGAGAACTGGCGCATGGTCCACATCTTGCCGCGGTATCCCGATGCGTGAATGCCGCGGGTAAAGGGTGGCTGGCCGGGATAGTTCAGGTAGACTTCATACTTCCAATCGGCAGGAAGGTCGGCGGGCGTATAGAGCCGGCGAATCGGCAGACCAGAGATGGTGGTGTAGCGCGCGTGGCCGTGCTCGTCGGCGTTGATGCCCGTGGGCGCACCGATGGGCTTCTCCGGCCCCTTCTCCAGGCTCGGAGCGACTGTCTTCTCGGCCCATTGCTTCTCGGACTCCGAGGGATGGCGGCCATTCTCGAACAAATCGGTGACCGGCGATTCGGCCAGAACCTTCCCGTCAGGCTTGCGGCTATCAGACATGAGCTACTCCCACTTGAACGCGAACCCTACATGCTAGTAGATGCCTCGACCGGGAGCAAGAAGCGACGGTGAAGCGAGATCGCCGCGTCCCATTGCCACCCGCCGAGCGGAACTTCAGCGCCCGGCGGGTGGACACGGCTAGTGTGGCGGCGGTTCCTGCGGCGGTTGTGCCTGGTCCGGATTTTCCGGTGGCGTACCCGGCTGAGGCGCGGGCGTCACTCCCGGCACCTGGATCGGTGTCAACTTGGGTTGCGTCAGATCGTTAGTATTCGCGGGCACAGTGCCGGGCACCTTCGGCGGATGTTTCACCTGCGCGGCTTCCGCGTCGGACATGTCAATGCCGAGTTTGACTAAAGTCTCGGCGGTGGACAAATCGAGCTGCACCTTCGACTTCTCATAGTTAGTGGCAGCGATGAGAACATTGGACTCCGCCTGGGTCAAGTTAGACGACGCCTGCAACACCAGCGTGCTGGTGGAAGCGCCCATGCGCAGCTTTTTCTGTTCGGCATCCAGGCTCTGGGCGGCGTAGTCGCGCGCCGCTAAGGCGGCTTGCAGTCCCACATAGTTCTGTTGCATGGCGAACTGCGCCTGCCGCACTTGCAGCCGGATGGTGTTTTCGGTTTGCTGCAAACTCATCTGCGCCTGACGATATTCCAACGCCGAGCGCACCTGGTCGGCCTGGATCTGGCGGTTACGCAGCGGAATATTGATGTTGATTCCGACCCCTTTATCCGGGGCGCTGCTGTTGAACAGATTGCCGAACGCATCGCCGTAGCCGGTGGTGGGAATGGTTCCCGGCGGCGGGCAACCATTGGGATTCACGCACAGAGGGTTCTGCGGTCCTGCCAAAGCGGACGCCCCGTAAAACGCGTACACGTCCACCGTGGGTAGCAACTGGTTGCGAATTGACTTCCGGGATATCTCGTTGTTGGTGAGAGTAAGGCGTGCGTTGGCGATCTCGGGACGTTGCTTCAAAGCTTCGTCGATCAGGTCCTCAACCGGCCGCACCTCGTACTGCTCGGCGGTGCTCAGGGTGTCGGTGGGAATTACGGGCGCGACGGCGAGCATGGGGTCAGCCATGTTGCGGGTGATCGCATTTTTCATGAGCAGCTGTTGCAACTGGAGATTCACCTGCGCGGTGATCAGGTTTTGCTTGGCCGTGGCCACGGCACTCTGCGACTGCACCACGGCAAGTGGAGCCAGCGTCCCGGCGGACACCTGCTTCTGATTGTCGGAAAGCGTCTTGTTGGTGAGATCCAGTGCGCGCTGCTGCACGGTTACGTTGGAGTACGCATTGACCAGGTCCCAGTAGATGTTTTCGATCTGCGAAACCGTCTGGATGATCTGCTGACGGAAGGTGACATTTTCGATCTCACGGTTGTTTCTGGCAATGCGAATCCAGCGCAGGTTGGGATCGAAACCGAACCCGGAAAGCAAATGCTGGCGTACCTGGAAGCGGAAGTTCGGCGTCAAGGTTGGGTTGAGGGTATTGAAAAGCGAACCCGACGCAATGCGGTTGTTGTTAAAACCCACTGTCATCAACGTACCCGTCGAAAACCCCTGACTGTAGAGGAAGTTGGCCGTTGTCGTGTTTTGGTTCAAAACATTGGTGCCAGTAAAGATGGTGTTCGATTCTGGTGTGTAGGCGCGTTCTATACCTAGTGTGCCGCTTAGTACCGGATCGAAGTTGTCGATCGGGGGGCCTTGGCCTTGGGTGGACGCGACGATGCCTCCCACGCCTGCACCGGCACCGCCAACTCCGATGGTAGTGCCACCCGCGCCGCCGCCAGTGGATCCCGTGGTGGATGTTCCGGTGCCGCCAGCCGAGGTTGTCCCGGTGGTCCCGCCGGGGGTGCCCTGGACCAAGCCTGCATTTACACCCAGCGCCACCGCGCCCGCACTCGTCCGCAGAATATCGGTATCGGCAATGGACAGGTTGTAGCGCTGAATGCCGATGTCAAGGTTGTTCTCCAGCGCCATCGCGACCGCATCGTTCAGCGACAAGTACATGTTGCCGTCTTTGATTAACTGATCGATGCGGGCGGAATTGGTCACATTCAGCGGAGCAACTTCGCGCACCGTATAAACCACGAAGGGATTGGGGAACTGTCTCTTGCCCCGGCTGTAGTCCTGGTCGGAATAGAGATGAGCGTTGTGCTGCGGCGCCGGTGCCTGGGGCAGCGGGGTCAGCGGGGGATTGTTGGGCACGGTTTGCGGCGCTGCATTCTGGGCAAAACTTGCAGCGGCAAGCATCCCCAGCAGAAATATGGACAGCAAAGTCGAGCGGACCGGCCTGACGAACTTAGAACTAGACATTCTTTCGTCTCCAAAAAATGACGTTAAAAGTACTGCGGGTTTCGCGTTTTTACATGCTTCCTGTCGCCTTATCTCCGATACGGGAGAGTTCGCAAGGAATCGATCTCAGATGCCGCCGCAGAGGCAAGAAAACTGTTGCCAACCTCGTAAGCAGCAGGAAATGTCATAGTATAGCTGACACACTGCCGCCTTCCGCGGAAGCTTTGCCCTGCTTTACACTGCTTAACAGAACGCCGCACGCAGGACATCCGGTTTGCCTGCTTGGAATAACGTGAGTCGAAATCTCAAAATCACGCTGGCCTATGACGGATCGGAGTTTCACGGATGGCAAGTCCAACCGGGGCTGCGAACTGTGCAGGGCACGCTGGCGGAATGCATTCAGCGGCTCACCGGTGAAGAGGTATTGCCGCAAGGCTCGGGGCGCACCGATGCGGGCGTCCATGCACTGGCCCAAGTCGCCTCGGTGCGGCTCGAGAGTCCCATTCCAGAGCGAAACCTGGTAATCGCGTTGAACGACGTGCTCCCCCCTTCGGTGCGGGTCAATCTGGTGGAGGTGGTTGGGGACGCCTTCCACGCGCGGCATTCCGCCAAGGCGAAAACCTACCGCTATCGCATTTATCGCAAGGACATATGCCCGCCATTCCTGGCGAGATACGTCTTTCATGACCCCTATCCCATGAATGAAGAAGCGCTCATTCGTGCGTCGGAGCATGTTGTGGGCAAACACGACTTCACGTCGTTCGCGGCTTCAGACCCGGAGCGCAGTGCACGGTTGGCGGAAGGCAGGGAAGAAAAGGACGCGTCCCGTTTTGGGATTGCGACCAACGTGCGCACGATTCACTCTTCGCAGTGGGTGAGAACAGATGAAGAACTGGTTTACACTGTGCGCGGCGATGGATTCCTGCACCACATGGTGCGGAACCTCGTGGGCACTTTTTTGCAGGTGGGAAAAGGTGCGTTGAAGATCGAGGATGTGCCGGCGATCCTCGACGCCCGCAATCGCAGCGCTGCCGGGCCTACTGCCGCCGCTTGCGGACTGTATCTGGTGAGCGTTGAATATTAGAGTGGATTTGGAGTTGGTTTATGCGGGTGGAGCACCGCCCTTCGACTGCGCTCAGGGCAGGCTTTCAGCGGTGCATTTTCAAGTCGCCGATTAACCGGCTTCAGCCGCTGAGGTAATTGCAAATCTCTTTTTACCTCAGGCGCTAAAGCGCAAGCTCAACTAACAAGCATTTTGCACGCCTGAAGGCGTGCTCCACCCAGTGCCAAATAGCATCTAGGAGAAGCGATTAAGACCAATGGCAACCGAAGCAAGGGTGGTCGGAAACAGTACCATCGTCAGCACCAATCCCGCGACTGGAGAAGTGCTGGCTGAGCTGGCCTGCGCCAGCCCCAGCGGGGTGCAGGGCGCCGTCCTGCGCGCAAAGCAAGCCCAGCCTGCATGGGAGGCAACTCCGGTGCGGCAGCGAGTCGCAGTGCTGCGGCGGTTCCAGCGGCTCCTCAGCGAGCAACGCGATCAGGTTGCCGACCTGATTTGCCGCGAAGCCGGCAAGCCCGCGGTCGAGGCACTTACCACCGAAGTTCTGGTTATCCTGGACGCAGCCGAGTTCTGCATTCGCAATGCGCATGACTTCCTGCGCGAGGAACCGCTGCCGCACGGCAATCTGGCCATGAAGACCAAGCGCGGCAAGTTGCTGCGCGAACCGTTTGGCGCGATCGGCATTATCTCTCCCTGGAATTATCCGTTCTCCATAGCGGCCACGGAAACGCTCGGCGCATTGGTGACGGGCAACGCTGTCGTTCTGAAGCCGTCGGAGTTCACGCCCTTGATCGGCCTGGAGTTGCAGCGGATGCTCCTGGCGGCGGGCTTGAACCCCGATCTGATGCAAGTGGTCATCGGAGAAGGACCCGCCGGTGCAGCCTTGATCGATGCGCCCATTGACAAGCTCATCTTCACCGGCAGCGTTGCGACGGGCAAACGCGTCGCTGAAGCCGCTGCGCGAAAGCTGCTGCCAGTCGTGCTGGAGCTGGGCGGCAAAGATCCCATGATCGTGCTCGACGATGCCGACTTGGAGATCGCTTCCAGCGGGGCGTTGTGGGGCGCGTTCATGAACGCCGGCCAGACGTGCCTCTCGGTCGAGCGCTGTTACGTCCATCGCAGCCTTTATGACAAGTTCCTGGAAGCTTGCAGCAACAAGATCGCCAAGTTGCGAGTGGGCAACGGAATTGGGTCAGAGGTCGAAATAGGTCCTCTCATTCACGAGCGCCAGTTGCGCACCGTGGACGAGCATGTGAGGGATGCCGTACTTCACGGAGCACGCTTGTTGCGGGGCGGAAAGCGCCTGACCGAACTCGGGCCAAACTTCTACGCGCCCACCCTGCTCGCCGACGTGACGCGAGATATGCGCATTATCCGGGAGGAAACCTTTGGCCCGGTCCTTCCGGTGGCGCCCTTCGACACAGACGACGAGGCCATTCGCCTGGCCAATGACAGCGACTTCGGGCTGGCTGCCAGCGTCTGGACGACAAACCGTCGTCGCGGCGAGGCGATGGCAAAGCAGATCAAAGCCGGGACAGTGATGATCAACGATGTGATCTCGTGCTTTGGGATCGCGGAGGCGCCGCATGGAGGTTTCAAGCTCAGCGGTATCGGCCGCACCCACGGCAAAATGGGCCTGGCAGAGATGGTCCAGGTGAAGTACGTGGATACCGACCTGCTTCCCGGCATGGCGAAAGTCTGGTGGTTCGGATATGGGGAGAAGTTTCGCCAGCAGATGGATGGGTTCGTTGACCTGCTGTTCGCCAGAAGCTGGGGGAAAAAGCTTAAGGGTGCCCTGCGCTCGGCAGGGCTGCTGCGGCGCTCCAATCGTATCTAAATTAGTAACAGAATCGTCAGGCTGCTTACCAATTCGGCCCGGCATCTATCCTCCACTACAATGCCAGAGTAATAACAACGCCACCTGTTTGCGACTTGGCGCCTCATTAGAGCGGTTTAGTTATTTGTGTAGTCTAGGTGCCGCCGGCTGAAGCCGGCTCGGAGGTGAAGGATCAGCGGGAACGCGGCGCTGAAGCGCCGCTCTACCCGTGCTCGCTCGACTACAGTAATTCTTAAACTGCTCTA
>DATCCF010000111.1:0-13143 GCA_036511435.1 Terriglobales bacterium
GCCGAGTTGTAAATGTCGGGCTGGCGATTCCGTTCCCCCGCGTGGTCAATGCACATCGAGCCGGCGACGATATAGGAATTCGTGGCGCGGGCCACATTGGCCAGGGTGCTCCGCACATGCAGAACAGTCACAAAAAATGGCGCCGGTGATTCTGGCCAGATGATTAGTCCGGGCGTGCCGGCTTTGTTGTGCTGCGGCGGCACGCTCAGCGATGCCAGCGAGTCGAGCGTCTGCGTGAGGTAGTCGAGCGTCCACGCGCCGGAATCGAGAATGGGAATATTTGCCTGCACCAGGGTCGCTCCGTCGGTGGCCGGAAGCGGCGCGGGCTTTATCAATTTGCCGGCATGTAAAGCGATAGCCGCGGCCAGAGCCGCAGTGAGCAAAACCTTGCGGCGCGCGTACGGCACCAGGAAGGCGGCTGCAACCGCGGTATTCACCAACACAATCTCGAAAGAAATGCCGTACACTCCGGTGACCGTGGCGACGCTCGAGAGTGGGATGTTGTCGATCTGCGTCGTACCCAGCAGGTCCCAGGGAAATCCAGTGATGTAGGTGCGCGCCAACTCAATCGCGACCCACAGGAACGGTGTGAAGACCAGCGCCCGCAAGCTGAATCCGTTGCGCCGCGCGGCGATGAGAGCGAGCAGAAATCCAAAGAGCCCGTGATACAGAGCTAGATAGAGCGCGTACATCAGCAGCAGCACGCACGATGTTGCAACACCAATCCCACCGTACACGTGCATTACATAAAACACCCAATAGCAACTGCCGAGGTACCAGATGACGCCGCTCACGTAGCTGAGCAGGAACCCCTGCCACGCTGTCGCGGGCGCAAGAAAGAGTCCGCCATCGGCGAGCGCCATGGTCACATCTTGCTCGCGGCATTTCAGGATTGCGTAAATCAGCGGGGCGAACGCCACCCAGCTCAGTAGATAAAGCGCGGGCTTGGGGAAGATCAGCACCTGGAGAATTCCTGATGCACAGGCGAAAATCCAGGCATTCGGGCGGATTCTTCTCACTGAGCGAGTGTAGCAAACGGACACCCGAACGCCATGAGGATGTACCTTTCGCGTAAAGCGCGGTCAATATGTGCGCGTTGCACCTTTCTCGGTTATTGTCCAAGACGGTTATTGTCCAAGATTGACCATCTTGGACAGAGATGATAATTTCGAATCGCACGGACTTGAGAGCAGATAATGAATGTCCACCTAACTCCCGAGCTCGAGACGCTGGTCCAGAACAAGGTGAAGAGCGGCCGCTACAACTCCGCCAGCGAGGTCGTCCGCGACGCGCTGCGGCTTTTTGAGCAGAGAGAAAGAATTCGAGAGCTGCAAATCCAGGAATTGCGTCACAAAATCAATCAGGGCTGGTCGTCCCTGAAACGGGGCCAGTGGGTGGACGGAGAAGAGTTCTTTAAAGGGCTCGAGCGAGAGGAACAAGATCTGGGACACAAGCGCAAGCGAGCATGAAACGCTTCAAACTCTCGCCCGAAGCTGCCAGCGGAGGTTACGTGTTGACTGGCAGGTACGCTTTCCAATGAGGCACGCTAGAGGCTAGACATCCTCTCCAGCCGCTGAGGCATGAACTTGAAGGTCACGAAAGAGTGGCGACTCTAAATTCCTCATGCCTTCTTCGTCGAAAAACATTCGGTGATCGCCTCGAATCTGAGGCTCCCCATCCTTAAATCGAACGGGTTGGCATCGATAGCCCCGTGACTGATGAGGCTTGATCGTTTTCATAGGCATGTGGGCGGTAAATGCTGGGATCTGTTCGGCACTCTTTGAGAAGAATGGAATAGCTAGCACCATCTCAGGGTGCAATTCCAACTTTCCCACGTAGCCGTATAGCTGCTGGTCGCCCTTGTCCTCGGTCGGATACTTGCCCTTCACTTGAACCGGCCGGATCAAGAGTTCGCCGCTGGGCACTCTCTTCATGATGATGAAGTCGAAGCCCTGGTCACGATGCGGGAAGTACACGTTCCAGCCAGCGTCCGCGACTCTTCCCGCGACAAACAACTCCGCAAAATAGTCTGAGACCTTCATTCAGTAATCTGCGAGTTCTCGAAGTTCCGCTCAACACCGAAAAGCCCAACCCCATCTGCGCGACAAGGCGGGACAACTGTTTTTGCTAATTGCTAGCGGCTAATTGCTGCTTTACTTGATCGCCACCAGCTTGTTCATCAACTCCGAATAATCCTTCTTCTCCACGCCGTACACCTGCTTGTTGTACTCGTCCACTTTCGCCGAGTAGTTCATGGAACAGAACTTCGGACCGCACATGGAGCAGAACGCCGCCTCTTTGTAGTAGGCGTCGGGCAGCGTTTCGTCGTGCATGCTGCGCGCGGTCTCGGGATCGAGCGATAACGCAAACTGCTTGTCCCAATCGAAGGTATAGCGCGCGTAGCTGATGGCGTCATCGCGGTCGCGCGCTCCCGGACGATGCCGCGCCACGTCCGCTGCGTGGGCCGCAATCTTGTACGCAATGATGCCGTCCTTCACGTCTTTATCATTCGGCAGGCCGAGATGCTCCTTCGGCGTGACATAGCACAGCATCGCCGCGCCGTACCAGCCGATCATCGCCGCGCCGATGGCGGATGTGATGTGGTCATAGCCGGGCGCGATGTCGATGACCAAAGGCCCCAGCGTATAGAACGGCGCGCCGTAGCAGAGTTCGACTTCCTTCTCCACCTGCTCCTTGATTTTGTCGAGCGGAATGTGCCCCGGGCCCTCGATCATCACCTGCACATCGCGCTCCCAGGCCTTCTTGGCGAGCTCGCCCAGCGTCTTGAGCTCGGCAAATTGTGCCTCGTCGCTGGCATCGGCGATGCAGCCGGGTCGCAGGCCGTCGCCCAGCGAATAGCTGACGTCATGCTTGGCAAGAACCTTCGTGATGTCGTCGAAGCGCTCGTAGAGGAAGTTCTGTTTGTGGTGATGGGCCATCCACTGCGCCAGAATTGCGCCGCCGCGGCTTACGATGCCGGTGATGCGCTTGGTGATCAGCGGCAGATATTCCACCAGCACACCCGCGTGGATGGTCATGTAATCCACGCCCTGCTCGGCCTGCTCTTCGATCACTTCGAGCATGACGTCGGCGTTGAGGTCCTCGATGCGCTTCACGCGCGAGACCGCCTCATAGATCGGCACGGTTCCGATCGGCACCGGCGAATGCCGCAGAATGGCTTCGCGAATCTCGTGAATGCCGCCGCCGGTCGAGAGGTCCATCACCGTGTCAGCGCCGTAGTGGACGGAGGTGTGCAGCTTCTTCAACTCCTCGTCAACGTTGCTGGTGACCGACGAATTACCTATGTTGGAATTGATCTTGCACTTCGACGCCACACCGATGCACATCGGCTCCAGCTCAGGATGGTTGACGTTGGCGGGAATGATCATGCGCCCGGCAGCAACTTCGTCGCGGATGAGTTCGGGCGCAACCTGCTCGCGTTCGGCGACAAAAAGCATTTCTTCGGTGAGCAGGCCTTTGCGCGCAAAATGCATCTGCGACATGTTGGTGTCGCCAGTACGCGCAGCCTCTTCGCGGCGCTTCGTGATCCATTCGGTCCGCGGCTTCACCGATCCCGTGTCATTGCCGTTGCTGCCGTTAGTTGCACTCATGGCTTCGGAATCCCCCAGAGAAGATTATACCGCCGTGAATCGAGCCGGGAATTCGGTGGCACAGGCGGACCGAATTCTCCTCAGTGTGACGAACTGAAGATTCAGATGACTGCTCGTTTCCCCCATTCTTGCTTTACAATCTGTTGCGCATGAACCTTCTGGCATTTACCCTGCTGTCTTTCGCCCTGCAAGTCTCCTCGGCATCCACCGGGAAAGCACCTGCCGCTCCCGGCGATTCCGTTCAGCCAGGCGATCCCGTTCAGAAGATAAGTGCAACGTACCGAGATCAGAACAGCGGGACACGCACCAATCGCGGCGAAACCCTAGTTGCTCAAAGCGCCGCGCCTTCTTTCGAGAGCACCAGCAAGAGCCAGACCGCCGATACCAGCGGGAACAGACGTGGCGAGCCCACCCAGACCGTTAAGGTGAGCGACCTTCCTCCCCTGTCGATCGCCAAAGATTGGAGCGACCGCGCTTACTGGCTCTTCACCTTTTTCCTGGCCGCCATCGGTGGACTTCAGGTCTTTTTGTTGTGGGGGAATTTGCGAGCCATCGAGCGCCAGGCAATCCAAATGGAGCGCCAGACGGGCATTCTGGAGAAGTCGGTTGCTCTTGCCGAGAAGAGTGCAGAAACGGCGAGGCAGAACATAGAAATGTTCGTCAGCCGCGAACGAGCACACCTTCGCGTGGAAGTGATGCCCCTAGAGTGGCCGCTGCAACCCGGCCCAGCGAACCTGAAGTACAAAGTCACGCTTTATGGCGCGACGGAGGCCTACATTGCGAGCTCGTGCGCCCGGGCTGAAATCATGGATTCACTGGAACCGCCGGATGATGCGAAGTGGTGGCCGGCAATGAGCATTCCACCGGTGATCGGTCCCAATAACAGAGTGGTTGAAGCGGTCGTTCAAGGCATATTTCCCAAGATGGACTTGGAACAGCCGGACATCGACGCGATTGACGCGGGCAAGAAGTTTATTCACTTTCGCGGGTTTGTCCGATATGAGGATGTGTTTGGAACGGAGCGATCGACGCGCTTCCGGCGGGTGTGGGAACTCTCGAAAGTTCGCAACCCGGATGGCACACGCTCTGCTCACTGGAGCAAGCGCGGCAGCCCAAAGGACAACTCGGAGACCTAGACGGGGTCCGTAAATCCTGCGAATTTGATTGGCCGTGCTAAGGCGCGATATTGCAGAGCTGAACCCCATCTACGATTTCATGCAATGCTCAGGCTTGCTTTTATGTACGGCTAAGACGTGCTGCACCCGGGACAGTCAAATCCTCAATCCGCGCTAGCTCACCCTCGCCGTTCGTTTCCCCAGCCAGTACAACACCACGCCTCCGCCCAGCAGCACAGCGCTGAGCGCAATGATCTTCCCCACCGCCAGCGCCTTGTTGGGCTCGCTCGCATCGGGAACCATCGAGCCCAGAATGACCGCGCAGGTGGTCACGAAGCCTACAGTCGCCAGCGCAATCGCAACTGGTTTTCCGCCCGGAACTCGGACTACCCCCACCTCGACCGGCTCACGTTGCAGGCGAATCATCGCCGCGAACATGAATAGATACGGCACGAAGTTGGTGATGATCGTCATGCTCACCAGCACCTGGTAGGCGCCGTGGACGGTACTGCCGAATTGCCCCAGCACGATGAAGAGCACACAGCAGAGCGACTGCACGATCAGCGAAACGTAGGGCGTCCCCCATTTCGGGTGGATGCGGCCGAATGCCGGTGGCAGGAAGCGATCAATGCCTGCGACGAACGGAATGCGCGACAGCGCCGCTAGGTAAGCGCCCACTCCGCCGAGATTGGAGATGCAGATCAGCAGCGCTACCGCCGGTCCCAAGCCGCTCCAGCCTACGCGTTCGGCGCTGCTGGAAATGGCTTGCATGATCCCTTCAAGACTGTTCAGTTGACTGTGCGGCAACACGACCAAAATGGCCACCGTTCCCAGCATGTAGCCCGCAGTGATAAGAACTCCAGCGACGAGGAGAGCGCGCGGAATGGTGCGTCGCGCATTCTTGATCTCGCCGCCCATGAAGGAAGCCGACTCCGCACCGCTGAATGCATAAAGCACGGTGGACCAGACGCCGATCGTTCCCCACTGGAACGAAGGCTTCATCGACGTAGCGGAGAAGCTGGTCGCCGAGCCGAACTTCATCCACACCAAAACTCCCACGACGCAAAGCAGGCCGATCGGCAGCCACGTCCCGATCGCTCCAAGGTTGCTCAGCCACTTGCCAATGTCGAGGCCGACGATGTTCAGCGCCAAAGCCAGTCCCAGCCCAAGCAGCGAGAATGCCACGAAGAATCCGGCATTGCTTTGCAGCCCTTTCCATTTACTGCCGCCGACATAAAGAGCATTGCTGGCCGCGAAGTAAAGCACTGCGGGGAAATATGGCAGGTTGCTGGTCCAGTAGATCCATCCGGTCAGAAAGCCGGCGAAGTCGCCGAAGGCCCGCTTGCTCCACACATACATACCGCCTTCCTGGGGATAGCGCGAGGAGAGTTCGAGTACGCACAATGCCAGCGGGATGAAGATGGTTGCCAGGCCGATCAGCCAGATCACCACCGTGCTCGGTCCCGCGCTGGCCGCCACCGCAATCCAGCGCAGGCTCAGCGTGGCGACCACGTAGAACATCACCAGGTCGCGGAAACCTAGGACCCGCTTGGGTTGCGGGGAAGTGTCACGCTCGGCGGCTGGTCGATTGGCTCTCGGGTCGATCTTCATTGCTGGCTAGTGCATGAAATTCCGGCTGTCACAGTGGCAAACAATATCGGTAGAATTCCTCATCGCGCTTCCAGCCCAAACTTTCGTACAACTTTTGCGAGGCGTAATTGTCGATCGCGGTCTCCAAGGTTAGGCCGTCGGCCTGCGTGTCCTCGGCCAGTTGATGAGCGCGCTTCATCAGGGCGCGTCCCACGCCAAGCTTGCGGGCCTCTGCAACCACGTACAGGTCGTTGAGGATCCATTGTCGCGTCAAGTTCACCGACGAGAACACGGGATAGAGATGCACAAAGCCGACCGTTCGCGCGTCGTGACGAGCGAGGAACAGCACCGATTCGCCTTTGCTCAATCGTGCGAATAGAAAGCGGCGCGCCGCTTCCAAGTCGGGAGGCTTCTTGTAGAACTGCCGATAGGCATCGAAAAGCGGCGCCACTTCGCCGACATCGGCCGGCGTGGCCTGCACAACTTCCAGAGACTCTGCTGGGAAACGCATGGGGACAAGGAAACACGACGGCGGCTGGCCGTCAACTCTTTTGTTGCGCGGTCCCCTGCTATGATCTCGAAAAACCAGTTCAGCAGCGCTGCTTTGAAGGGGCACGCCTTCAGGCCTGCCGTAAACTGTGCAAGTTACGCTCGGCTTTAGCCGCTGGGGTAACGCCCTTCGAAATCGATTCGGAGCCTTTGTAGATGGACTTTTCGCTGCACGACATCCTCGCGTCCTACAACGACCGGAGCCCGCTCGATCACGCCTACACCATTCCGGCTTCGTGGTACGTGGACGGGCGCGTCGCCGAACTGGAGCGCCAGAACGTATTTGGGCGCACGTGGCAGATGGTGGCGCGAGCGGACCAGGTGCAGCATCCGGGCCAGTACGTCACCACCGATCTTGTCGGCGAACCGCTTGTCATCGTGCGCGGCAACGACCAACAGTTGCGTGCGTTCTACAACGTCTGCCGTCACCACGCCGCTGCGGTCGTGACCGAGGAGCAAGGTACGGCGAGCATCTTTCGCTGTCCCTATCACGGCTGGAGCTACGGTCTTGATGGCTCGCTGAAAGGCGCGCCGGAGTTTGAAGGCGTCTGCTCGTTTGATCGTGCGCAGAATGGACTGCTCCCCGTGCGCGTGGGAAACCTGGGAGCAGTTCGTCTTCGTGAACCTTGACCCGAAAACCGCGCCCCTGGCGGATTTCCTGGGCAGGCTGGTGCAGCGAGTTGCTCCGCTCGATTTCGGCTTGGTCCACTTCTTCGAGCGCCGGTCGTACAGCATGAACTGCAACTGGAAGGTGTTCGTGGATAACTATCTCGACGGCGGCTACCACGTGCCGCACTTGCATAAGGCACTGAACAGCATACTCGATTACAAGCAGTACACCATCGAGAACGAAGACCGCTACTGCCTGCAATCGAGTCCGATGGTCGCATCGAACGAAGACGCGGCCACCTCGGCAACCCGCACTGGCGACCGAGCGCGGTACTTCTGGCAGTATCCCAACTTCATGATCAATCTCTACCAGGGCTACATGGATACCAACCTGGTGCTGCCCGATGGCGTCGATCGCTGCACGGTCATTTTCGATTTCTACTTCGACGACGTGAGCGACTCTGCCGCCGAGCGGAACCGGCAGAGCATCGCCGTCGGCGAGCGGGTGAATGACGAGGACGTGGGCATTTGCGAAGCGGTGCAGCGCGGCTTGCACTCCCGGGCCTACGGCGCAGGACGTTTATCGGTGCGGCGGGAGGCCGGCGAGCATCTTTTCCATCGACTGCTGGCGGCGGACTTGAAACGTGGGTTAGAGAACACGACCGGGATACGGTAGGCGTTTCGCTCCACTATCGATTGTCATTACGAGCACCCCGCCGTTGGGCGCGAGGAATCTGCTGTTCGACAATAGCCGCAAAGAGCAGATCCCTCGCTCCGCTCGTGATGACAATTCAGATAAGAATCAGTTCACTTGCGCAAATCTTTAAGAATCTCTCTAGCAGCGTTTGCGCCCGATCCGCCTGTCAAGCCAATCCCAGGATGCGTGCCCGACCCGCATAAATATAGGTTCTTGATCGGCGTGCGATACTGCGCCCAGTTGAGCAGCGGCCGCATGGTGAACAACTGATCGAGCGCCAACTCGCCGTGGAAGATGTGTCCGCCGGTCAGGCCGTAGGTTTGCTCCAGGTCCTTGGGCGTGATCACCTCGCCGGCTTCGACTAGCCCGGGCAGATCGGGGGCGTATTCTGCGAGGGTGTTCACCACCACGTCGCCCAGAGCATCGCGTTGCGAGTCCCAGTCGGCATTGCGCAGCTTGTACGGCGCGTATTGCATGTAGATGGACATTACATGCTTCCCCGCCGGCGCGAGCGACTGGTCCCACAATGTGGGAATGGTCGCCTCCAGGTAGGGATGCTGCGAACACTCCCCGTACTTCGAGGCATCAAAAGCGTGCTCAAGGTAGTCGATGTCAGGCGAGACCTGGATTCTGCCGGACAAAACGGCCGCATTACCGTTCGCACCTTTGAATTTCGGCAAGCCACCGAGTGCAAGGTTCACCTTGGCGACGGTCCCGTTCACCCGGTAATGCTGGAGCTTTTGCAGGAAGCTCGGCTTCAGATACTGAGGATCGACAAGCCCGAGCAGGGTGCGTTTCGGATCGCAGTTGGAGACGACTGTGTGGGCATCGATCTCGTCACCGTTGGCGAGAACGACCCCGGCGGCAGATCCGTCCTTCACCTTGATGCTTGCTACTTCGCAGGATGTCCGAATCTCAGCGCCGGCTTCTTTCGCCGCCGTAGCCATCGCTGCAGTGAGCGCGCCCAACCCTCCCACAATGTAGGACCCAGAGCCTGCCGGGTTTCCATTCGACGCGCAGCGCAAAAGCAATGTTGCACTGGAGCCTGCGGACCACGGGCCGAGAAACGTTCCGAAGATTCCCTGCGCGGCGATGGTGCCGCGCAATAATTCAGTGTCAAACCACTCGGCGACCAGATCGGCCACGGCCATTGGGCCCCATCGCATCATGCGATAGAGGTCCTTCTCGCCCAGGCCACGTACCTTGCGGCCAGCCTTTATCAGTTCCCACAAATTACCTGCTGCCGGATCTTCCAGGTCAGGCGGCGTCATCGTCATCAGGAGATTGGCAACTTCTCCGATATGGGCCAGGGGTTTCTGAAATTCAACGTAATTCGTGGCGTCTTTCTGCGAAAACCTGGCGATCTCCTGCTGCGACTTGCCGGCATCGCTATACAGAACGAGCGGCTTACCGTCGCCCGATAGCGACAGCACTCGCACCTCCGGGATGTAAGTCTTCAGCCCATGTTTCACCAAGTTCATATCTCTCACAATGTCAGACCTCATCGGTCCGGCACTGTGGGCCAGCCGGGAGCAGCGGAAGCCGGGATGGAATTCCTCAGTGATGGCGCAGCCGCCGACCGTTGGCCTACGCTCCAGAATGAGCGGCTTAAGTCCGGCCTTGGCAAGATAGAACGCCGTGACCAGCCCGTTGTGCCCAGCGCCGAGGACGACGACGTCGCGCGTCTGCGCCATCGCTAGTTTTTCCCTTTCGCGTGCTTCAGGATTTCCAGCGCCGCCAACCGGCCCGGTGCGCCCATGATGCCGCCGCCCGGATGCGTGGCCGAGCCGCACATCCAAAGGTTCTTGATGGGCGACTTGTACTGCGCAAAACCCGGTACCGGACGCAGGAAGAACAATTGCTCCAGAGAGAGTTCGCCCTGAAAAATATTTCCCTCGGTCAGCCCGAATTCGCGCTCAAGGTCTAAGGGCGTCACCACCTGTCGGCCTACAATGATGTTCTTCAGATTGGGCGCAAACTCGGCAATTGTGTCGATGACATTGTCGCCAAAGGCCTCGCGCTTCTCGTCCCACGTGCCCTCTTTCAACTTGTAGGGCGCGTACTGCACAAAACACGACATCACGTGCTTACCCGGAGGCGCGACCGAAGGATCGGTGAGGCTGGGGATGACCACGTCAATGTACGGCCGCCGCGAGTAGTTGCCGTATTTGGCGTCGTCGTAGGCGCGCTCCATGTAGTCCACGCTGGGGGAGATGGAGATGGCACCGCGCAGATGATGCCCTTCGCCCGGCAGGCATGTGAAGTCAGGCAGACCATCGAGCGCAAGATTCACCTTGCCCGACGAGCCACGGTACTTATAGCACTTCACCTCGTGGCGAAATTCGTCGCTCAGGTGCTTGGGCTCGACCATCTTCAAAAACGTGAGATTGGGATCAACGCTCGACGAGATGACGGAAGCGTAGTACTCGTCACCACTTGTCGTCGCGACTCCGACCGCTTTGCCATCGCGGACCAGGATCTGCGCGATTGCGGTCTGCGTCTTGATCTCGACTCCAAGCTCGCGCGCCGCATCGGCGATCGCGTTGGAGATGGCTCCCGTCCCGCCGCGAGCGAAACCCCAGGCGCGAAACGCGCCGTCAATCTCGCCCATGTAGTGGTGCAGCAGCACGTAGGCCGTCCCCGGCGAGCGCACTCCAAGAAAGGTGCCGATGATTCCCGAAGCCGACATCGTCGCCTTCAGCACATCGGTTTCGAACCACTGGTCGAGAAAGTCGATGGCGCTCATGGTCATGAGCTGCACCTGGTTGTACTTGTCTTCGCCGCTGAGGTCCTTGAAGCGGCGGCCAAGAAAAAGCAGCTTGAACAGGTCCTTGGGGTTCAGCGTGGTCGGATCGGGTGGCACCATTGCGAGAATCGGCTTTACGAAGCGGCACATCTGCAACATGGCCTTGCCAAATTCCTCGTAGGCCTCGGCGTCGAACTTGGAGTGACGCCGGAGCTCGCGCATGGTCTGACCGTGATCGTTCACGCGCCACAAGTGGTCGCCGTTCAGCATCGGCGTGAAGGTGCCGTCCAGGGGAAGGATCTCGAGACCATGCCGGGGAAGATCGAGGTCGCGGATGATTTCAGGACGCAGCAGGGAAACGACATACGAGCAGACCGAGAACTTGAAGCCGGGGAAGATCTCTTCCGTGACCGCGGCGCCGCCGAGGACGTGACGGCGCTCCAGCACTAAAACCTTCTTCCCCTGCTCGCGCAAGATACGCGGCGTTCACCAAGCCGTTGTGACCGCCGCCCATCACGATAGCATCGTATTTTCCTGTATCCTTCGGGCCCATGGTTTCCTTGTACAAGTTTTCACCACCCCATTAGGCGTAAAACCGCGCGTAATGGGGGACTCCGATGCATCGCGATTTGTGCGGTGCGCCTCATTCTAAAGGCTGGCGGCGGATTTGTCGTTAGCGGCGGGCGTTGACGGAAGCAGCGCCGCAGTCTGCTGCGCTTCATCACGTCCACTCAATCGTCCTGTCAGCCTGTCAGCCTTGCCGCGCCGCGCTCGCGGTAGCTATAATCCGCGCACGTCGAAGCGAGGGAGGAATCACGTGCCTATAGGACCGGCAGTCCACGAACGAACCTTCCCTCTCTGCCAAAGCCTGAACTACCGCGAGTGGTCGGGATTCTATGCGGTCAGCGTCTACGAGACCCATCACGAGCACGAGTACAACGCTATTCGCAATGCCGCCGCTCTTATCGACGTGACTCCGCTGTTCAAGTACATGGTCGCTGGACGCGACGCCAGCCGCTTGGTGAATCGCGTGATCGCACGCGACATCAATAAGGTCGCCGTCGACCAGGTGATCTACTGCTGCTGGTGCGACGAAGAAGGCAAGATCATCGACGATGGCACCATTACGCGGTTGGAGGAGAACCTCTATCGCTGGACCGCTGCCGACCCCAACCTGCGCTGGTTCCGCCAGAACGCCATCGGACTGGACGTCCAAGTCGAAGACGTCACGGAAAAGGTCGCGGCCCTCGCGTTGCAAGGACCGACTTCAGGAAAGCTGCTGAAGAGCGTAGCTGAAGCCGACATCGAAAACCTCAAGTACTTCCGCAAGACCAGCGGCAGGATCGGTGGCGTGCCGGTGGACATATCGCGCACGGGTTACACCGGCGATCTGGGGTATGAGATTTGGATCTCGTGGCAAGACGCAGTCAAGGTGTGGGACGCGCTGATGGAGACAGGCCGGGGATTCGATATACATCCCACGGGCATGCTGGCTCTCGATGTCGCCCGAATCGAAGCCGGGCTGATCCTCGCCGACGTGGATTATGTCAGCAGCAAGAAAGCGCTGATCGCATCGCAAAAATACACTCCCGCCGAAGTCGGCCTGGGCAAGCTCGTCCACTACGAGAAAGAAAATTTCATCGGCCGGCAAGCGCTTCTGGAAGAAAAGCAGACCGGCCCTCGGCGACTTTTGATGGGGCTGGAAATCGACTGGAACGAAGTCGAAACGCTATTCGACCGGACGGGACTGGCGCCGCAGACGCCCGCTACCGCTTCGCGCGTACATGTACCCGTGTACAAGGGGCGCGATCAGGTCGGGAAGGCGACCTCGACTACGTGGTCGCCGTTATTGAAACAGCTGATTGCCTTGGCCAGCCTGGAGCCTCATTGCGCAATGCCGGGCACGAGAGTGCTAATGGAAATGACCGTGGAAGCGGTTCGGCACAAGGTGTCAGCCACCGTCCGTTCCCTGCCGTTCTTCAATCCACCGCGCAAAACCAAAACACCGATTTAGCCGGATCAAGAAAGACACGCTCGCTGCAGAGCGCTGGGGACTTGGAGACGCCGCAGGCTAGTGGCTCAAAGATCCATTAGCGGCGGCAACGCTGGCCTTGACTTCTTCGCGAGGATAGAGCAGACGCTCAACCGTACGATCCATCGTGTCCAGGAGGCTATCCGCTGCGGGCTGAACTCTGGCATCCTCCAGCGCGTAATTCCAGTCCTTCG
>DATCCF010000112.1:0-16286 GCA_036511435.1 Terriglobales bacterium
CAGATTCTACAGATTCTCAGCCTCACGCTTTTCGAGAAAACGCCCATTTTATGCGCCCTTCAGGCCATCGACCAGGACGCCAATTTCGCCGAAAATGCCAACCAACTGATTCTCTTCGACTTTTAACCGGACAGTAGTGACCTGAAGCCATAACCGTACGGCGACATCCCCGATTGCCAAAATACTGCAAAATGGATTGCAATAAAGTGTAACCAGCAGGACTGAGGCACGAATGGACTATAGATCGCGACAGAAAAAAATCCAGCAGACCCTCGACGGCCACAACCTCGACGGCTTCGTCGTCACCCATCCGGCGAACCTGCGCTACCTGTGCGGTTACACCGGCAGCAATGGGCTGCTGCTCTTCCTCTCCAACCCATCACGCGCAAGAACGGCGCGTAGTGGGGATCCCGGCTCGCTGAACACCGCATCTTCTTCACCGATGGCCGTTATACCGAACAGGCGCGCGAGGAAGTCGGTGGCACGCGGGTGGTCATTTCCAAAGGTCCGCTGCTCACGGACGCTGCCAAAATCATCGGCAAGTTGACTTCTGCTGCCATCGGCTTCGAGGCCGACTACACCACGGTCGCCTCCGCGGAACTCATGCGGAAGCTGGTGCATAGGCGAATCCACTGGAAGCCGGCGGCCGGCCTCATCATGCGGCAGCGCATGATCAAGGACCGCGAGGAGTTGTTGATCGTCCGCGCCGCCGTGCAACTGGGAGCGGCGGTGTATGAAGAGGCACGGGCCTCCATTCGGCCGGGTGTGCGGGAGTCGGAAGTCGCGGGAAGATTGGAATACGCCGCGCGGCAGGCGGGAGCTGATGGCATGTCCTTCGAGACCATCGTCGCAGCGGGAAAACGGGCGGCTTTGCCTCACGGCCGTGCTTCAGCCCAACCGATCCCACGGCGTGGATTCGTGGTGGTGGATTCCGGTGTTATACTGCGGGGCTATTGTTCCGATATGACCCGCACCGTACACGTGAGCCGGGTCAGCCGGGAAGAGCGCCGGTGGTACGAGGCGGTGCTGGAAGCCCAGTTAGCGGGGATCGCAGAGGTAGTTCCGGGCAAAACGGCAGGTCAAGTGGATCAAGCCGCCCGCCAGGTGCTGCGTAGGGTCAAGCTTGACCGCTACTTTACTCATTCGACGGGCCACGGAGTGGGCTTGGAGATTCACGAGCCGCCCCGCCTCGGCAAAGGGCAGCCAGAGCAACTCCAGCCGGGCATGGTGATTATGATCGAACCCGGAATTTATATACCGGGCAAGGGCGGCATTCGAATCGAAGACATGGTGGTGGTCACGGATCGAGGATGCCAGGTGCTGACCCCGGTCACCAAGGAATTGATTGAGATTTAGAGCGGTCGTGGCGCGAGCTGGAGTGAGGTCTACGGCCGGGATTGGTTGTGTCCCACCCTTTCGCTGCGCGAAAGGAATGGGGCACCCAAAAAGAGGCGAAATTAGGATAATCCGAAGTCTCTAACGTCACCCTGCCGAACGGAATACGATGAATCAGAAAGAGATCAAGGAACTAATCGAATTTTTGGTGGAGAAGGACATCGCCGAGTTCGAACTGCAGCGCGGCGATATGAAGCTGCTCATCAAGCGCGGCGCAAGTGCTCAGCCTGCGCCGGGGGTGCAGGTCACGCCGGCGATAGTCCCGGGGCATACGGTTGCCGTTGCGGGCGCGCCCGCGGCTCCCACTTCATCCACACCCTCGCCAGCTTCCGATAGCGGAGAGCCCGCAAGCGGGGCAGCTCGGGCGCCCTCTGCCGCGGCTGCGGAAGCGAATTTGTTTATCCTTAAATCGCCGATTGTCGGAACCTATTACGAGGCTCCGTCGCCTGGTGCTCCTCCCTTCGTCAAAGTCGGCGATGCGGTGAAGGAGGGACAGGTGCTGTGCATCATCGAAGCCATGAAGCTGATGAACGAGATTGAGGCGGACGTGTCGGGCGTTATCGCCAAGATGTTTGTCCCCAACGGAAGTCCGGTGGAATACGGAATGCCGCTGTTCGGCATTAAGACAACGTAGCGATGCGGCGGAACAGGCTGGCGAAACAGTCGGAAAAGCGATCCCTCACGGGCTGAAGCGCGTTCGGGATGACAAAATAAGGGGCTTGCAACGGCGCGGCTGAAGCTGGATTATTCATGAGCGCACATGATTTTAAGGTGTCATCCCGAGCGACGAGCGCAGCGAGGAGTCGAGGGACCCCTTTGGCTGCCAGCAATCCCAGATTTATTGCTGCGCCAGGCGGCCACACTGTGATTTCTGCGGTAATAGGGGTCCTTCGGCTCCGCGCCCGTCCGACCCGCACAATCACCCCAACGAACGCAAAGGCGGCGCTCGTTGGGGACCCCGAAAAGAAGCGGGTCGGAAATTCTTTGCGGGCGCTACGCTCAGGATGACACCTCAGCTCATGAATAATCCACCTGAAGCCACGCCCCTTCGAGGCATAGCCCACAGCAGATTCCCTGGCAAAGGCCCGCACAATTTATTTCATGTTTAAGAAGATCCTAATTGCGAACCGCGGGGAGATTGCCCTGCGGGTGATTTGCGCCTGCAAGGAGTTGGGCATCAAGGCGGTCGCTATCTACAGCGAGGCCGACCGTAACTCGCTGCATGTCCGATTCGCCGACGAAGCCATCTGTATTGGCCCGCCCCGTCTCCACGAAAGCTACCTCAACATCCCGGCGGTCATCAGCGCCGCTGAAATCGCCAATGTTGACGCCATCCATCCCGGCTACGGCCTGCTGAGCGAAAACGCCAACTTCGCCGAAGTCTGCCAGGACTGCGGTATCAAATTCATCGGCCCGCCACCCGAGGTCACACGACTGATGGGTGAAAAGGAAAAGGCGCGCGCCACTATGAAGAAGGAGGGCGTGCCCATTCTGCCGGGCTCGGACGGAATCATCGCCTCGGCGGACGAAGCGCTGGAGTGGGCGCGCAGCGTCGGGTTCCCCTTGATCGTGAAAGCCTCGGCGGGCGGCGGTGGACGCGGCATGCGCATCATCCGCAGCGAAGAAGAATTGCCTAACCTGTTTCACGCGGCGCAATCGGAGGCGGCGGCGGCGTTCGGCAACGGCGATCTCTACATGGAAAGGTTCATCGAGCGGCCGCGCCATATCGAGTTCCAAGTGCTGGCCGACGAGCACGGCAATGTAATCAGCCTGGGCGAGCGCGAGTGCAGCATCCAGCGCCGCCATCAAAAGCTGGTGGAAGAGGCGCCCTCGGTGAAAGTCACTCCCGAGTTGCGCGAACGCATTGGGGGCATCCTGGTAAAGACCCTGAGCAGCATCGGCTACATGAATGCCGGAACCGTCGAATTTCTGATGGACGAAGACGGCAGCCTCTCCTTCATCGAGATGAATACCAGGATTCAGGTGGAGCATCCGGTGACCGAGATGACCACTGACGTTGACCTGGTGAAGTCGCAGATCCTGATTGCCGCGGGCGAGAAGCTTAGCGCCATAATCAACGATCCGGTCGAATTTCGCGGGCACGCGATCGAGTGCCGCATCAATGCCGAGCATCCCGAGCGCTTCACTCCCTCGGCGGGAAAGATCACCGCCTTCAACATTCCCGGAGGCACCGGGGTGCGCGTGGACACCGCGGCCTATGCGGAAGGCGTCATTCCGCCGTACTATGATTCCTTGATTGCCAAGCTGGTAGTGCGGGGACGGGACCGCGCCGAAGCCATTTCGCGGATGTCGCGGGCCCTGGATATGTTTGTGGTCGAGGGCATTTATACCAGTATTCCGTTACACCGCCGGATCATGGCCGACCCCGACTTCCGCGCCGGCAACTTCGATACCAGTTTCATGGAGCGCTTGCTCAACCAACCTAAGGAGTCCGCGACGTAATCGCCTGTCATGCCAATGAAGTACCTTGTGGAATTTCACTACGGCGCGCAATATTACAAAGAATTAGTGGATGCCGCCTCGCCGTTTGAAGCGCTTGATCGCGAGAAGCACAACGCCGTCAACTCGCTGGCTTCTTATATAAGAGAGCTGGGCGGAGATTCGGCGGGCGTGGTACAGTTGGCCGATTTGACCAGTCCAACTCAATTTCAACTGCTCATCTGCTCGGAAGCAGATGAGGAAGATATAGCCGAATGGGAGGCGGGAGATAAGATCGGTAAGGTCCCGCGCATGACTCCACCTAAGCTTTACGCCATTCTCGACGTTGCGTGTTTCGCGCCGCCGCTGCGCACTATCGCTTCCATCGTGGAGTATGCCCGTGAGCTCACGGCCGGTGGCGTGACCTGGCTACAGTATCGCAACAAGGTCGGTCACACCCGCGAGATGCTCGGCCACGCCCGCGAACTTCGCCGGGTGTTGGGCAATGGCGTGACATTGATCATGAACGATCGCGCCGACATCTGTATGGCAGCCGGATATGAGGGTGTACATGTTGGGCAGGACGACTTGTCGGCGGAAGGCGCGCGCACCGTGATCGGTCCCAGCCGCATTCTCGGCGTCTCCACCCACAACCTCGAGCAGTTGCGTGGGGCGGATGCCGGTCCGGCGGACTACGTCGCCTACGGACCGGTGTTCGCCACCTCCTCGAAGCGGCACCCTGATCCCATTGTCGGCCTGGACGGGATTCGCGCGGCGCGGGCTGCAACCAGGAAACCCCTGGTGGCCATTGGCGGCATCACTCGTGCCAACGCGCGCTCGGTACTCGATGCGGGGGCCGACTCGGTAGCCGTCCTCTCCGACCTGCTCAGCTCCCCGACCAAAGTCGCTGAGGAATTCTTGCGTCTGGTGGTGTAAATTCTGAAGGACTGAAGGGGCTGTGAAGAAAGCGCGTTCGGGTAGTAGGGCTTTCATCTGGGTTATTCATCTGTTTCGGTAGCTTTGAAGGGGCACGGCTTCAGCCGTGCCGTTATGAACGCAGAGAGTTGGGCTTCAGCCCCTGAGGGAAGTCGCACTTCGACTCAACACCGAAGTCCCTCAGTGGCTAAAGCCACCATAAATGACAGCAGGTTACGGCACGGCTGAAAGCCGTGCCCCTTCAAAGCGTGAGATCCTCATAAATAATCTAGGTTCAGGTCGCATCTACGCCGCCATCTACAAAACACGAGGTCCCTTGGCAACAGAAACGAAGACGGTATCGATCGCCTCCAGCGAAAACGAGTGGGTTAAGGGCCTCGGCCTGACCAGTGCCACCACGCTGGTCATGGGTTCCATGATCGGCTCCGGCATCTTCATCGTCTCGGCGGAGATCGCGCGGCTGGTGGATTCGCCGGTGCTGCTCATCGCCGCCTGGGTCGTGACCGGGTTCATGACCATCACCGGCGCGCTGGCCTACGGAGAGCTAGCTGCCATGATGCCGCGCGCTGGCGGGCAGTACGTGTACCTCCGCGAATCGCTGGGCCCGCTTTGGGGATTTCTGTACGGCTGGACACTGTACCTCGTCATCCAGACCGGAACCATTGCCGCAGTCGGGGTGGCCTTCGGCAAGTTCCTGGGCGTGTTCTTCCCTTCCATATCGTCGACCCACTGGATTTGGCACATCGCACACGTGCCGCCCATCCCCATCGGCCCGATGGTGTTGGGCAACATGGATGTCGGCTTGAACACGCAGAACCTGATGGCCGTCCTGATGGTGATCTTCCTGTCGGTACTGAATATCTTCGGCGTCAAGACCGGTGCGGCGGTGCAGAACGTGTTTACCTTCGCCAAGACCGCGGCGCTACTGGGTCTGGTACTGCTAGGAATTTTCGTGGGACGCAACGCCTCGGCGATAGCAGCCAACTTCGGCGCCAACTTCTGGCGCAATGCAGGATGGAATGCGCTGCATCCGGTGCAGGTGGGAGTTGGCGGGCCGATCGCGCTGGTGGGGACGATCACCATCATTGCAGTGGCGCAAGTGGGCTCGCTCTTCTCAGCAGACGCCTGGAACAACGTTACCTTCACCGCCGGCGAAGTCCGCAATCCTCAGCGCAACTTGCCGCTCGCGCTGGCGCTGGGAACGGGCGCAGTCATCCTGCTCTATGTACTGGCGAACTTCGTGTACTTAAGCGTGCTGCCGCTGGCCGGCATCCAACACGCCCCAGAGGACCGCGTCGCCACCGCTGTGGTACAGCAGATCTTCGGCCCAGTTGGCGCGCAGATCATGGCCATCGCCATCCTGGTCTCGACCTTTGGCTGCAACAACGGACTGATTCTGGCGGGTGCCCGCGTGTACTACGCCATGGCGAAAAACGGGTTGTTCTTCCGCAGCGCGGGACGGCTACATCCCAAGTACCACACTCCGGCGCACTCGCTGCTGATGCAGTGCGTCTGGACTTGCATCCTGTGTATTTCTGGCAGCTACGGGCAGCTACTCGACTACATCATTTTTGCGGTGCTGGTGTTCTACATCCTGACCATCGCAGGACTGTTTGTGCTGCGGGTCAAGCGTCCGGACGAGCCGCGCCCCTATCGCGCCATCGGATATCCCGTGCTGCCCGCGATGTATATTTTGCTGGCTGTGTTTATTGATGTAGTCTTATTGCGCTACAAGCCGCAATACACGTGGCCGGGCCTGATTATCGTCCTACTCGGGATTCCCGTATATTTCCTGTGGTCGAAGCGCAACCCGCAACCGAGTACGCAAGCCTGAGCACCAAGAAGAGGCAACGCTGAATGGCCAATCTGCTGAAGTGCAAGCCGCTCGACATGCTGATGAATGAAGCAGCGGATACTGGGGAACATAGCTTGAAACGGGCGCTCGGACCCGTGAACCTTATTACTCTTGGAATTGGCGCCATCATCGGCGCGGGAATTTTCGTGCTCACCGGATCGGCGGCTGCGCAGTATGCTGGCCCGGCGATCGTGCTTTCATTCATTCTGGCCGGATCAGGCTGCGTCTTCGCCGGCCTTTGTTATTCCGAGTTTGCCTCCCTGATTCCCATCGCCGGATCGGCCTACACTTACGGCTATGCCACCTTGGGCGAAATTTTCGCCTGGATCATCGGTTGGGACCTGATCCTGGAATATGCCTTCGGCGCGGCGACCGTCGCCTCCGGCTGGAGCGGATATTTCGTCAGCTTCCTTCAGGACTTTGGGATTCGCATTCCCCCCCAGTTGACGGCGACACCGTACACCCATGTCGGCCACCAGTGGATACCCAACATTCTGGTGCAGTATCAAGGCCGTTGGGAGCTGCTGACAACCATGGCACCGATTCTGAAGCAGAATGGCGTGGATGCATCGACTTTGCCGCAAGTGACGGGCATGTTCAACCTCGTCGCATTTCTAATCATTGGCGTAATCACCGTCATCCTGGTGATCGGCATCAAAGAGTCGGCCAACTTCAACTCCGGCATCGTGATCATCAAGGTCATGATCGTGCTCATCTTCATCGCCATTGCCGGTGCGTTCGTGCTCAAGCATCCAGCGCTGGCCGCCGCAAACTGGCATCCGTTCATTCCTCCCAACCAGGGGGCATTTGGAGAGTACGGGTGGTCGGGGATCGCGCGCGCTGCCGGTGTCATCTTCTTCGCCTACATCGGATTCGACGCCGTCTCGACCGCGGCGCAGGAAGCCAAAAACCCGCAGAAAGACATGCCCATCGGCATCCTCGGGTCGCTGGTCATCTGTACCGTGCTGTACATTCTGGTTTCCGGCTTGCTGACCGGAATCGTTCCCTACTCGGCGCTGAACGTGGCCGATCCGGTTGCGGTCGGCATTGACGCCACCGGCGTCCGCTGGGGCTCAATTCTGGTGAAGCTGGGCGCAATTGCCGGCCTGGGCAGCGTGATGCTGGTCATGCTGCTGGGCCAGTCCCGCGTGTTCTTCTCCATGTCGCGCGATGGGCTGCTGCCGGAGTGGGCGGGCGCGGTGCATCCCAAGTTTCGCACCCCGTGGATCTCGTCGATCACGGTTGGTATTTTCGTGGCCATCTTCGCCTCCCTGGTTCCCATCGGGATCCTTGGCGAACTGGTGAGCATCGGAACGTTGCTGGCATTCGTCATCGTATGCGCCGGTGTGTGGATTCTCCGGGTGCGACGCCCGGAACTGCATCGTCCCTTCAAGACCCCGCTGGTGCCCCTGGTTCCCATCCTGGGTATTGTGATTTCCTTCGCCTTGATGGCCAGCCTCCCGGGAGACACGTGGCTTCGTCTGATCATCTGGCTCGCTATTGGAATGTTCATCTACTTCGGTTACGGACGCCGTCACAGCAAGGTGCAGAAGCTCGTGCCTGACAAGGTGAAGGTCGGGGGCGATTAGACTCCAGTCACGTTCTGTTATCCGCCCTTTCTGAATGGGGAGGGCGTTCTTGTTGCGCTTCACGGCACAACGCGCCAGAATGACTGCTGTGAAGGCCCTGTTCAATCTGAAGGTCCTCTTCCTGGCGCTGCTGGCCTTGATCTTCATCGGCGTCGCCGGGTTCCATTTCATCGAAGGCTGGCCCTGGTTCGACGGGTTTTACATGGTAGTGACTACGATCACCACCATTGGATACGGCGAGATCCATCCGCTCTCGCACATTGGCCGCATCTTCAACACGTTTATCATTGTCGCTGGTGTCGGCCTGGTACTGCTGTTCTTCGGGGCCGCGACCCAGGCTTTGCTAGAATTCGAGCTGCAATCGATATTCGGCAGGAGACGCATGGAGCGCGAGATCGGCCGATTGTCGGACCACTACATCATCTGCGGCGCCGGACGCGTCGGCCGCAGCGTGGCGCGCGAACTGGCGCGCAAGCCGTTGCCCTTTGTGATTGTCGACAGCGACCAAGCCAAGCTGGCGCGCTATGCGGCGGAAGACTGGCTGACTCTTGTGGGCGATGCCACCCAGGCGCAGGTGCTGCGCGAGCTCCGCATCGAGAGCGCGCGTGGGCTGGTCGCCGCCACCACCACCGACGCCACCAACATCTACATCATCCTGACCGCGCGCAGCTTGAACCCCAAGCTCAACATCATTGCGCGCGCCAGCGAAGAAGATGCCGAGCAGCACTTAGTCACCGCCGGCGCCGACCACGTGGTCTCGCCCTACAACTTCGCCGGATACCGCATCGCGCAGACCTTCATGCGGCCGCACGTTGTCGATTTCTTCGACACCGCCATGAACCGGGAGCGCCCGCTGGAGATCGAAGAAGTGCAGGTGCAAGCGGGCTCACGCTTCGTTGGTGTAACGCTTGAAGCTTCGCGCATCCGCCAGGAGATGGGCGTCATAGTGCTCGCCATCAAAGGAGAGGATTCCCACATGCGCTTCAATCCCCCGCCCGATGAGGTAATCCGCTCCGGCGATCATCTCATCGCGATGGGCGAGCCCGACGGTCTGCGCCGGCTGGAAGACTCCGCCACGGAGCGCGCATGAAAATCACCACTGCCGACGAGATGCGCGAGATCGATCGCATCACCACTGCGCGCTTCGGCGTGCAATCCATCACCTTGATGGAGAACGCTGGTTCCGCGGTGGCGCAATTCATCCTCGAGCGGTATCGCCATGCCAACCGAATCGCCGTCATTTGCGGCAAGGGCAACAATGGAGGCGATGGATTCGTAGTAGCGCGCAAATTGCACCGCGCGGGACGGGTGGTGGAGGTACTGCTGCTCGCCGCTCCCTCCGAGTTGCACGGCGACGCACTGGCCATGTTCGAGCGCCTGCCTTTGCGTCCTATCGTGCTGCGCAACGCGCAGGAGCTACACGCGGAGTCGTCGCGCAGCCTGGCGAATTGCGACCTACTGGTTGACACCATACTCGGCACCGGATTTCACCCGCCAGTGAAGGGCTTCTATGCCGATGCGATCGCCGCCATCAATGGCAGCGGCAAGCCGGTAGTCGCGGTGGACATCCCGTCGGGCGCGGATTCCGACTCGATGTCAGCGCAGGCCAACCCACACATCGCGCGTGCCGACGCCATCGTCACTTTCACCGCGCCTCGCCCGGCGCATGTCTTCGGCAATCTGACGCGCGGGCCCATCGTGATTGCGCCCATCGGATCGCCCCCGGAAGCCATCATGAGCAAGCTCGCTCTCGAGCTCACGACCGCGCGCGACTTCGCCGCGCTGCTCGCGCCCCGTCCTGCCGACAGCAACAAGGGTATGTACGGGCACGTTCTGATCGTCGGCGGATCGCTGGGCAAGTCAGGAGCCGCCGGCATGGCGGGTATGGCGGCACTGCGCGCCGGAGCCGGACTCAGCACCGTCGCAACGCCCGTGCGGGTGCTCGCCAGCGTCGCCGCATTTGCTGCCGAGCTGATGACCGAGCCACTGGCCGAAACCGAAAGCGGCGGCATCGCCATGGACTCCATCGCGAGCGGCCGCTTCCAGAAGCTGGTGAAGCCGATCACCGTGGTGGCGATCGGCCCGGGCATTGGCCGCGATCCTGAAACCGTGCAGTTCGTACACGAAGCTGTGCGCCAGACCAAAGTTCCGATGGTCATCGATGCCGATGGGCTCAACGCATTTGCCGGCCACACCGAGCTGCTCGACGGCCGCGAGCGACCGCTGGTGCTGACCCCGCATCCGGGAGAAATGTCGCGGCTGGCCGGTATCACGATCAAAGCGGTGCAAGCCGACCGGCTCAACGTGGCGCGCAGTTTCGCGCGCCAGCATCGGCTCGTACTGGTGCTAAAAGGCAACCGCACCATCGTCGCGCTACCGGACGGAACCGCGTGGGTCAATCCCACTGGCAACCCCGGCATGGCAACCGGCGGCACGGGCGACATCCTGACCGGCATGACAGCGGGGGTGATTGGACAGATGCCGAACAACATTCCGCTGGCCGCCGTCGCCGCTGTGTATTTGCACGGACTGGCAGGGGACGTGGCCGCAGAAACCATGGGAGAACATTCGCTGGTCGCTACCGATCTGCTCGCGGCTCTGCCGGAAGCGTTCCGCCGCGCCGCCCAGTGGGCGAAGGAGAGCACGACGCGTATCGGGGGATGAGGGGCGTGTTCGCTTCTCGCTCTTCGCGGGGTGCCCCATCCTTTCGCCTCTTTTGCGAAAGGGTGGGAAAGAAAAACGGTGGACCGTCAACAATTTTCATCGCGAAACTGCCAACTGGCCATTGATCACTCGTTATCGAGCCGTCGCCCTCGATCCCAGCCTGCACGGCGAACAGAAACCCCGTCCTGCTAAAATTGGCCTTCGTTCCGCGATGAACATTCACGAGCACATCACGCACTCGGCGGAAGAAACCATGGCGCTGGGCCGCAAACTTGCCCCCACACTGAAGGCGGCGCGCATGGTCATCCTGCGCGGCGATCTTGGCACCGGCAAGACCACCCTGGTGAAAGGCATCGCGGAAGGTCTGCACGCCGCTTCGCAGGACGATGTGACCAGCCCCACGTTCACCCTCATCCACGAGTATCGCGGCCCCGAGGTGAACCTGTTCCACGTCGATCTCTACCGTATCGACACGCCGCGCGAGCTCGACACACTGGGCCTCGACGAACTCTTCGCCGAGCCCGGCAACCTGGTGCTGCTGGAGTGGGGAGAGAAGTTCCCCCGCTTCGAAAAGGAGCGCGACGTGGAAATCTGCCTCGAGCGCCAAGGCGACCAGGAGAGGAAGATTGTGGTGAAGAGGAAGTAGAGTCGAACCACGGGGAGTCTGGCGTAATGCTTGTCATCGCGAGCGCAGCGAGGGATCTGCTTTCGCTGGCATAGCTGGCCTCTCTGATGAAGAAGCAGATGCCTCGCTTCGCTCGTCATGACAAACCCAACGGTGGAGCGAAGCTACATTTCACTTTATGACTCGAAAGCCGGACAGATCCTTCGACTCGCACCCGCCCGACCTGCAAAGGCGGTAGGGTCAGTGTCGGGCAAACATTTCAGCCAGCGCAGAGGAAACTGCTCGCGCTGCGACGGGTGAGATTTTGCCCAACTTCTTTAGCAGTCGCTGCTGGTCCACAGCGCGGAGTTGATCCACCGCCACCTGTCCGCGTCTGCCTTGAAAGGTCATTGTCACTCGCGTGGGATAAGGTCTTTCGCTGGTTGTCATGGGAGCGACAATCGCGGTCCGAAGATGCCGGTTCATTTCGTCCGGCGACACAACCAGGCAAGGTCTTGTCTTTTGCATTTCCGCTCCCCGCGTCGGATCGAGCGATACGAGCCAGACCTCATCCTGTCGCGGGCCACTCACCATTCCCATTCCTTACGATCGAACTCGTTTGGCCCGACATTTTCAAGCAGCAACTCGTCATCTGTTGACGAGCCGGCGGCCCGGAAAGCTTCTTCCCATCCCTCTCGCAGCGCACGCTGGGGAGAAACGATAAGACGATCCTTCTCCACGCGCAGCTCCACGCTTTCCCCGAAACCGCATTGCTCGATGATGGGCTTTGGGATTCGGATCCCACGCGAGTTGCCGATCCGCACAATTTCAGTTCTCATATATGGCCAGTCACCAAAGATTTTTTAGTAATTACATTGTAATCACATTGCTTTGAGGATTGCAATGAACAATGCAGGGCGCCGCTTTCAAAACTGACCCCTAGCCCCTAGCCCCTGCCTTCAAAATCCCATGATGTTATATCCGCAATCGACGTAGATGGTTTCGCCGGTGATTCCGGTGGCGCTGTCGCTGGCGAGGAAGACAGCGGTCGCGGCGACCTCTTTCACGTCTACGTTGCGTTGCAGGGGAGCGCGCTCGGCCTGAGCGCCCAGCATGTCGCCGAAGCCGGAGATGCCGCGCGCGGCCAGGGTCTTGATCGGGCCGGCGGAAATGGCGTTGACGCGAATCCTGTTCTTGCCCAGATCGTAGGCCAGGTAGCGGACGCTCGCCTCCAGCGCGGCTTTGGCCACGCCCATCACGTTATATCGTGGGACGACCTTTTCCGCTCCGTAATAGGTGAGGGTCATGATGCTGCCGCCATCGGTCATCAGCGGGCGGGCGGCGCGGGCAAGCGCCACCAGCGAATAGACGCTGATGTCGAGGGCGATGCGGAAGCCCTCGCGGCTGGTGCCGGCAAACTCGCCTTTCAGGTCTTCGGCTGGCGCGAACGCGATGCTGTGTACCAGCGCGTCGAGTTTGCCGTAACGCGACTTCAGTTGCTCGAACAGTTGCGCGATCTCTTCATCGCGGCTGACGTCGCACTGGAAGGCCTGCGCGTTGGGCAGCGCCGCGATCAGGTCGTCGGCTTCCTGCTTCAGGCGCTCGTTCTGGTAGGTGATGGCCAGTTGCGCTCCGGCCTGCTGCATCTGCTGCGCAATGGCCCAGGCAATGCTGCGCTTGTTGGCCACGCCGAACACCACCACGGTGCGGCCCTCTAAACAATTCGACATTCGCTGCCATTCCTCCGCGCACAATAACGCCAAATGGTTGAGGATATCAGCCACGGCGGGGGGATGTCTCGCGCTGGGCGCTGGTGTCGCTCCTGCGCGGATCGGGGTGGTTTCTCAGTTTACCCGGGGCTTACGAGTCGGGGCGAGAATCTCTGCCGTCTTTACCACCTCGCCAAACGCAAAAGCTGGACCCGGCTAGGACCGCCACGTGTCGGTAAAAAAGGGCACTCGCGTGAGTGCCCTCAGAATCACCATCCGATCCGGTGAAAGGTCAGAAGCTAAAGCGGAAACCGAACTGGCTGGTAAGGGAACCTACTGCCGCGGCTCCGTAGCCCGCTACGGTTCCGTTATACGCGGCATTAGCCGGGCCGTTGCAGAAGGACTGTGGCGTGTTGAAGGTACTCGCCCGAGAGCTCTCCTCGTAACTGTTGCAGAAGTTTGCGCGGTTGAATAGGTTATAAAACTCCCAGTCCAGCGCCAGTTGCATCCGCTCGCCGAACTTGAAGGTTTTGTCAACGCGAAGATTCATCTGGACCAACGGGATGCCCCTCAAAGTGTTCGGTTTTATCATCGTGCACCCAGGAGTTGTGATCGGGTTTGTCAGCGTACTTCCAACGCAGACACGATCAATGGCGTGTCGCCCGTCGCCGTTAACATCGCTGCCCGCGATAAAGCTATAGGGACGCGCCGAAGCGGCGGTGAAGATTGGCGAGAGTTGGAACGCCCAAGGAAGATTGAAGACGCCGCTGGCGACGAAACGGTTGCGCTCGTCGAAGTTGGTGTAGTTGAACTCGTTGGGCGCGAACTGCTGATCCGGCGTAATAGCCAGGCCGCTGCCGCCATAGGAAGCTACGGGGAAACCGCCCCAGGCCCGCGACCACGATATCACGTCGCTCACCTGGAACATGAAATGCTTGCTCATGCGCCGCTTGAGTTGCAGGTTGATGCCGTCGTAAAACGACCGGTTGTTGGTGCTGTAGTCGTAAAGCTGAACGAAGCGGCCCGCACCCACGCCGGTTTGCTGGAAGGCGTAATCCATCAGGCGTGTAGTTGGTCCAGCCACGCACCGTGGATTGTCCAGGTTGCCACCGTAATCCGGGTTGCAGACGCTCGATATGTAGGGGTTCTGGTTGATGACGCGTTCTTCGTGCGTACCAAGAATGTGCACATAATCGGCAGAAAAAGCATAATCGTTGCTAATCTGCCACGCATACCCTATTCCCGCCTGCTGCGACCAGGGATCGGTAATTGTGGGGCTCGTTATTCGCGGTAGCGCCCCAAAGGCGAGGTCGGTAGTTGCAGGTTGCGGTGCGGGAAGAGGCGTCGTGCCTAACTGGAAGGTGCACGGGTTAACCTGAGCGCCGCTTGAACTGCACGGTTGTCCGTGCTTGTCTAAAACTCCTGGTGGAAGGGAGCCCGCGACATCGAATACCGCTTGATAGATGGTGGGCTGCGACTGTTGGATCGACCACAATGTGATGTTCTGGAAGATTTGATCGCGAGCGATACCGTATCCGCCACGCAGCAAGTGTTTGCCGGTGCCGGTAATGTCCCAGGCGAATCCAATACGAGGTTGGAATTCCTTCCAGGAAGAAGCCGTGCGCGTCAGATTGCTGGTATTGCCTACGAGCTGTGTAATCGTCTGCGCGCCTGGATCGCTGGTGGGAAAGTTGGGGTTCATCATGACCTGGCGGAGGTCCCAGATTCCCTTGTTGCTGGTGGTCAACGTGCTCCCGAGTTGCGGTTGCAGAAAATCGGCATTGGCATCCCAACGCAAACCAAGATTGAGGGTCAAGCGCGGCGAAACTTTCCAATCGTCCAGGAAGTACAGGCCGAGCGAACTCCACGGGGGCTGCGCGGTCGAACCGCTGCCGCCATTTAGCAGAATCTCGGAAACGGCTCCCGGAGTCGAGATGCCTTGAGGGTATAATCCTCCACTTCCATTCGCGCTCTTCGGGCAACTGCCGGCAGCGATGCATACTGGGTCGTCCCAGAAGTTCATGGTGTAACCCAACTGTGAGTAAAAGTAGCCGCCCATTTTAGCGAAGTAGATCCAGTTGGCGCCAAACTTAAAGTTGTGGGTGCCGTGCGTCCAGGTGAAATTGTCCGCGAACTGATATTTACGAATCAGGGTCTCCTGCGGCACGTTGGGATTCAGTCCGACGCTGGTATTATCAGCGAAGAAAATGAACGGGTTCGTAACCGTGCCCCCGCCTACAACAGGATATGTGAAGGTATGGGTGGGCAGCGGCGGTATCGTGTTCGCCATGTCCTGGAAATGGGCGGTGTAGGAGTTTACCTTCGTCGGCGATATCGTGACGTTCCATTGGAAAGCGAGGTCATGGAAATTATTGATATCGTTGCTGCCCTGTGTGCCGTCTGTAAAAAAAACCCTACTGGTGCTGACTTGGTCGTTTAGGGCAGTCCACTTTTGGCCACCGTAGCGGACGAAAATGTTCTGTGAGTTATTGATCGTCCAGTCCAGTTTTACAGTTCCGAGCGTGTCAATGTAGGTAGCCGGTAGATTGTATACAGGGAAGGCATACGGACCGCCGGGAAATCCTGACGTCTGGGCAGCGAAAGTGGTCAAGTCAGGAAGGGCACTTGAACTGACAGTCAACTGGGGGAGTTCGCGCTTTTGCTCGAAAGCACCGAAGTAGAAAAGCTTGTCCTTAATGATCGGGCCACCGATCGAGCCGCCATAGTGATAGCCATGGAACAAGGGCTTTGGACAGTTCCCCGAGGAGACACCAGTTTCCTGGCAGGTTTGCAGGCTGAAATAGTCGTTCTTGTTCAGCCCGCTGTTCTGGAATAAGGCAAATGCCGAACCGTGGATCGTGTCGGTACCTGATTTGGTGACCACGTTGACCACGGCTGCCACCGCGTGACCAGCCTCGGCGGTATAGCGGTTGGTGGTGACATTGAACTCCTGGATGCCTTCCATGGTGAAGTTCTGCACCAGTCCACCAACCACCAGGTCTTTGTTGTCGCCACCGTCCACGCTGGTGTCAACCTGGCGGCCATCGCCACCGTTTACGCTGATGTTACCCACGCGGGTCTTGGTCGGGTCAAAT
>DATCCF010000113.1:0-17614 GCA_036511435.1 Terriglobales bacterium
CATGGAGCCCTTATCGTGGATTTCCTTGGGAGCGATGCCCATCTCCATGCTGAACAGCTTGCGGATCTCGCGCGTCAGCAGCGCGTTGTCCACACCCATGGGACAAGCCTGCGCGCAACGGCGGCACAGTGTGCAACGGTAGGCCGATTCGAGCAAGCGGCAAAGTGTGGCTGCATTTAACTCGACATGTTCACCCTTGAGCCATGCCAGGGCTTTCCCCCCAGGCTTGGCGTACTCGTTAACCAGGCGACGGAAGATTTCACTGCGGAATGTGGGGCGATAGACCTCGTCATGACCGCTCGCCGTATAGATCGGGCATGCCTCAACGCAAGTTTGGCAGCGCGCGCAGTGGTCCAGCGAAAGCGTGAGTTGTTCCAGGAACGTCCAGTTGTTGTCTGCGCTCAGTAGTTTCTCGAGACCGGAAAGGAAGCGCTCGACGAACTCATGCTCTTCTTTCGGGGCCTGCGGCCGCGTCAGCCCAAGCGCGGAGAAGCCATCGAGCGAGGTATCGATTCGGTCGAGCACTTTCTGGTTCAGTACTTTGCGCGGAGGCAGGTCAGCGATGCGGTCGTAGGGTGCAGGTAATGGCATCAGATTCTGCACCGGCACCTGGCTCAACCGGCCGCTCTGGCTCGCGATGTCGCCAACCTTACGCACGTTTGCCTGCTCCGTTTCCGTCCGCGTCCGCAACTACTTCCGACCATGTTGCAGTACTACCTGCCGCAATGTGCGGCGCCGCCCACGAGGCTTTGCGTTGCAGGTTGACTACAAGCATCTCGGCGGCGTGTGGATCGTGTGCAATGGGTGTGTCGTCCCAGCGCACTCTGTGCCACGTGAAGTACTTCATGTAGGCGTGGGTCATGTGGGTGAAGGGGAAGTAGGCAAGGAAAAAGGCTAGCAACGCGACGTGAATATGCCAAACGGCTGGATGATTGCCGAGAAACGTCGGGAGCCTCACCAGGTCGCTAATCATTTTGTCCAGGCCAGCCGGCCCGGTAGTCAGTAACAACATGCCCGTCGCGAAGATCGATCCCAGCAGCGACAAGTCGAAGATGCGGGTGCGCGTGGTGAACGCTCGCACACGGGGATGCCGAGAGCGCATGACGAGCAGGCCGAGAGCGCCGGCCAACCCCAGAGAACACGCCAGCCGATAGCCGTACAGCACCACCGCGTGAAGCATGCCAAAGCTGCTGGCGTCGGCTGGAAGGAACAGCTCGCCTGCCGCCAACAGCGTGGCCAAGACATAAAGGTAGAGTCCCCAGTGCAATAACCACGACCACGGCCACAGTGCGCGGAAGTTCTCCCAAACCCCTCGGAGGAGGAGCACCTCTTTCAGAACGAATGCCATCTCACTTCTGTGGCTGGTTTTCACCGGCTTCGTCCACCAGTCCGACTCCTCGAAGTAGGAGCCGCCGTAGCGTTGGCGCTCGGCCGGTCCTTTGGGTATGGGGTAGAGTTCCCAGCGGAGCGGAGTAGGCATCCGTAGGAACTTGACGACGCGGACAGCATTGCCTGACAGGAAAAGAACCAGCGCTACCGAGATCAGAATCACCGTCAGCATCGTTCTTTACCAGATGCACAGACGCGCGCCTTCGTGCGTTTGTGCTCGCGTTAAACGCAGCCCGTTGGTTTGGGCAGCCCTGCCACTTTGCAGGCGCCCTTTGCCGGCCCGGAGGGAAACAGGTTGTAGATTTCCCGCAAGGAGTAGCCAGTCTCTTTGCAGAGCTTACGGATCATGGGCGCAATTTCGAACTCCTGGAAGTAATTGCGGATGTAATGGATGATCTTCCAATGGGCCTCGGTCAGCTCGGTGACCCCGTCGGTGCGCGCCAGGGCCAGGGCCAACTGTTCGTCCCAAAGATCCGGCTGCTGAATGAATCCGTCTTCGTCCACTTCCACCTCGTGGTTGTTCCAGGTGAACACCTGAAGAATCCCCTGCGATGAATCCATGTCACCTCGCGTGCTTCGCGCAGAATGTACCAACCACAATCGTAGGGAGGCGAGGAGAGGAAATATATGGCTAACTTCTGATTGATTTCAGGTATGACCAGCAGGCTGAAAGTGAACGATGCAGATGGGTTCTACATCGTTAGGCAGACTCCGAAAAAGTCGGCGTTCCGTTGCTTCCGAAGCTGAAGAGGTGGGTGAGAAGTGTGCCGTCCCCTGAAGGGGACTCGAATCTATTCTCCACTTTACCCAGCACTCCGCCTGCGGCTCCGTGCTGGGCTAAACTGAGCCGCGCCTACGGCGCTGAATTATCCGCTGACAGATTCCGGTGGCAAATGCCAGGTTTCGTTCTCACGCCCACGCTCTGAAGCGCTGACTCTGCGCACTTCAATTAGATACGAGGTGCAGCCTCTCTAGGCGACCGCCGACTTGTTCAGACTTTCGTTGGGCAGAAGACTGCGCGCTCAGGCCCTTGATCTGACCGCTTCTAGCCGCGGCTTCGTGCCCGGTTTCACGATATTGCCCCAGGCCAAGGCGGTAGAGAGCACCATTAAAGTCGTGGTCGCAACATACGGCATCAGGGCATCGAGCAAGGCTTCCAAATGCGAGACATCCGAAACAGCTACCTTGAGCAGGAAGGACTCCGCTCCGGTGACACGGTGACATTCCAGAACTTCCGGATGTGTGCCTGCGACTTCCATGAAACGGCCGAGGTTCTCGCCGCCGACTTTGACATTGACGAAGGCCAGGATGGGCAGGCCAACTTTGGCCGGGTCGATCTGAGCACGATAGCCGACGATGACTCCGGCCTCTTCCATCTTGTGAACGCGTTCGGTCACCGCAGGAGTGGAGAGTCCTACGATGCGGCCGAGTTCTGCGAACGGCATCCGGGCATTCTGTTGTAGTTCGCTTAGGATTTTCCAGCCGATATCGTCCAGCAGATGTTCGGCATTTTGTTCTTTCATCCCAATTCCTGATGCAGGCAGGCGATTTTCCCAAGCCTGGCCGCTGCTCTGCTGCGAATCATAGCACCGTGCCAGGGGCATGCCATGGCAAGCATCACGCTGAGCCGTGATGCATATCTGCCCGGCCGTCACGGAAGCCTGTGCTGATTATCACTGTTCGGATGGCAGATATGCTTGATACTGGTTGGTTCCCCCAAAGGTACGAGGGCGGCGGTTCCTACCATCAGCGCGACCACGGACAGGGAGCCGAAAGGAAATCTCATGGACACCAAGCACTTGGGCATCAACAGCAAACTCATTCACGCGGGCCACAAGGCGGATGCCACCGGTTCGGTCAACGTTCCCATCTATCAGACCTCCACCTTCGCATTCAGAAATGCCGCGCACGGCGCGGCGCTCTTTGCTGGGGAGGAAGATGGATTTATCTACACGCGCATCGGGAATCCCACCATTCGCGCCTTGGAGGACAGCGTTGCCGAACTGGAGAATGGTTGCGGAGGCATCGCCACCAGTTCCGGGATGGGCGCCATCTGCACCGTGTATCTGGCTTTGCTGGAGAGCGGCGCGCACATGGTGAGTACGGCATCGGTGTATGGACCCAGCCGCGGGCTGATGGAAAAAGACTTTTCGCGCTTCGGTGTGCAGTCAACCTACGTGGACACATCCGACTTGACCCAAGTTGAGAAGGCATTGCGGCCCAACACCAAGCTGGTCTATGTCGAGACGCCCTCCAATCCCACGATGCAGGTTAGCGACATCCAACAGATCTCAGCCATTGCGCACGCTCATGGCTGCCTGGTCGTGGTGGACAACACTTTCGCCAGCCCCTACCTGCAACGGCCACTGGAGCTGGGTGCAGACGTGGTACTTCACTCCGTGACCAAGTTCATCAATGGCCATGCAGACGTCGTCGGCGGAATCATAGTGGCTAAGGAGATGGATGTTTACAAGCGCCTGCGCAAGGCGATGGTGAACTCGGGCTGCAACATGGATCCCCACCAGGCGTTTCTGGTGCTGCGCGGCCTTAAGACGCTCGGAATCCGTGTTGAGCGGGCCCAGCAAAGTGCGATGGAAATCGCCCGTTGGCTGGAGAAGCAGCCTGAAGTGAAAGCGGTTCGCTACATCGGGTTGGAGTCCCACCCGCAACATGAGCTAGCCAAGCGGCAAATGAGCGGCTTCGGCTCAATGATCAGCTTTGAGCTCGAAGGAGGTATGGAGGCTGGGCGGATACTCATGGACGGTGTTCGGATCGCAACACTGGCCGTTTCGCTCGGGGGCGTTGAGACCCTCGTCGAGCATCCGGCGTCTATGACCCATGCAAGCCTTTCACCCGAGGACCGGCGAGCGGCGGGTTTCAGCGACGGCCTTGTACGCTACTCCGTCGGTATTGAAGACGCAGCGGACTTGATCGCGGACCTGCGTCAAGCTCTGGATGTAGTTGCAGCCCAGTCACTCGGACGAACGCGAGAGAATGCCGTAAGCACCGTCGTGGAAGAGCCTGCCCTGGCTTGATCGCGGGTCAGCGGAGGCGGCTTCGCAAATGTTTGGTTTGTCATCGCGGGCATTCGCCCAAAGCGGGTTTTGAAGCCGGGCCACGCGGGCACGCAATACCCCCGCCGTTTGTGTCGAACCGCGCTACAATGGCGAACCGGGAGGCGTCCCATGGAACCGGCGACCACCGCGACGCAAGAGAACGACCCTAAGTCTCTGCTCGACCGCGCCTATGAACTGCTCGATACTGACCCCCAGCAGGTGCTGACTCTGCTTGCTTCCTTCGAGGACTTGCATCCCGAGCACTCTCTGCTGGCGACTGCGTACTTTCTTCGCGGATGCGCCCTGCAAGACCTGGGCGAACACCAGAAGGCTGCGGACGCCTTCGACAAAGCGCGACTCGATTTTCCGCCGGAGCTCAATGGCCCAGCTTTTTTCCTGCGCCAGGCGATATCCCTAAACGCGTTGGCGGAATCTCAAAAGGCGCTCGATGCCATCACACATGCCGAGCAAACCCCGGAGCCGTTTCCCCAGGGCAGCGCCGCGCAGGGAATCTTGCTCCTGCAAAAGGGGATCGCTCTTCTGGGGGTAGGCGAGCCTAAGCGGGCCCTGGACGCGCTGCGCACCGCCTCGACCCTGGTCCAGCCAGGAATGGCCACGAGCAACTGCTGGCTGCAGACTGGACTCGCCCTCGCTTCCCTGGGTGAGCTTGACGAGGCCTTGAAAGCATTTGACCACTCGCTCGCCGAAGCTCCGCCCGACAAAACCGGCGCTACCTTCCGGATTCTTGCTGCCTTCCAAAAAGCCAGCGCGTTGAACCGGCTACAGCAAACCGATAAAGCTTTGGAGGCGTTGGAAGCGGCGCTCCGTGAGCTGCAAGCAACCCACCCCCCGGGGTTGCCGCCTACCTTTGAAACCACCCTGCTGATCAGCAGAGCAAATCTGCTCATCCTGCTTCGGCGATACGATCAGGCCGCTGCCCCGCTCGAGGAAGCGGAAAAGACCCGTCCGGATTTGCGGACCGATGTCTCGTTCTGGGTCCAGAAAGCCAACGCCTATTTCTACGCGCGCCGATACCAGGAAGCCCTGTTGCCTCCGCCACCGGAGATCGCGAATCATCCCATGGTACTGGCGCTCCGCGGTTTCATTCTGAATGCGTCCGGTGATCTGCACAACGGCCGTACGGAGTTGCAGCGGGCTGCCGCTGGCGCGGCGAATAGCGGAGACGATGCCCTGGCTTGGACTGGCGTCGGTCTCGCCCAGGCCGGTCTCCTCAATTACCAGGCCGCGGTTGAGGCCCTGGAAAAATCGCGCAGCCTGAATCCTGGCTTGGCTGCCGCCGATCCCACGGTCACTTATGCGCTCGGAACATCTCTCGTGGCCTTGCAGCGGTACCCCGAAGCCTGGGACGTGCTGAAGGATTTGCCGGACACGGACGATATGCTACTGGCCAAGGCCATGGCACTACAAGGACTGGACAAGGCTCCCCAAGCCTTGCAGACGATGGAGCGCATTTCTCCGCCTCTGCCCACGACTCCGTTGCTATCGGCGCTTTCCTACTGGATTGTTCTGGGTGCTCTGTTGGGGGCAGTCGAGCGTCCTGCGGAATCGCTCAAAGCCTTCGAGACCGCCAGCGCTCTGGCCCAACAATCCCCCGGTGCGCCTCTCCGGGTGGCGGTCGCGGTGGGCCGGGCCAGCGCTCTTATCAAGCTCGAGCGCCGTGATAACGCTCAGGACTTGCTGACCAAGGCTACGGCCGAACCTCCGGCGGTCGGTACGCCCAGGCCAGGCGCTGGCTGGTGGCTGCTGGGAGGGTTGCTGGCCGAGAAAGGGAAGTTTGAAGCAGCACTGCGGGCGGTCAACCGCGCCCAAAGCTTGGAGCCCGACAATGTCGACATCCGGTTGAGCAAAGGAAAAAACCTGTTGAACCTGGAGGACTATGACTATCGCCAGGCGGAGGATGTTTACAAACAGGCTCTGGCCATGGCGCGGACCGACCAGGACCGGTTTGAGGCCCTTCTCGGCCAAGGCATCGCCTTGCACAGTCTGGATCGTCACGAGAAGGCCATCGACGTATTCCGGGAGGCGCTCAGCCTGGCGCCAGACGATATCACGCGTGCCGATTCCCGCCTGTGGGTCGGCTTGGGCAAGGCCTACAGTTCGCTCGACCGGCACCAGACCGCCCTTCGCACCTTCCAGGAGGGCTGGCGACTAAATATTGGTCCGAACAAATCCAGCGATCTTGCTTTGGGTGTTTCGTCCATCCTGCTTGGGCAGAAGCGGGACCGCGAGGCGGCGGATTTCCTGCTGGACGCGCAACAAAGGGCTGTTCCCCACTCTGACATCGATCTGAACCTTGGCATTGCGCTTTACCGTCTGAAGCAGAGCACTGCCGCCAAACAGGCGTGGCAGAGGGCGGCGGACGCTGGATCGCAAAAGGCAAAAGAATATCTGGAAGATATACCCAAGGCGGCTCCCGAAGCCGGCAACCTGATGGGCTATTGGTTCGGCGACAGCGCGCCGCCGTGGCGCAGGGTCTTCGGTGGCCTGCTGGTGTTCCTCATCATGTTCGTAGCGGCGTTGCCCGTCATTAGCAAGGACGCAATTCATTGGTTGCGATGGCTCAATACCGGCGAAAACTATAAATTAGGTTGGATCTGCATGGTCCCTCTTGTGCTCATTTTCCTAGCGCCAGTGCTCAAGAAAATCAGCTTAGGCCTGGGACCGGTCAAGCTCGAGGCCGCAACTCCCGAGGTCACCGCCAAGCCCAACATGGACGCGCTTCTCGAAAAGCTGCAGTCTAGCGCCGGCTTGCCGTTATCGTCCAGTCCTGGCGGGAGTGTAAGCCAGTGGCCAACGGCGTAGGCGCAATCGGTGTTTCGTTTACAGCGATGGCAGTCAGCAGTTGGCGCGCACCAACTCGGCGTGCTGGTGGAAGAAAGCCCTTGAGCAACGTGCTGCGCAGCTTCCCGCCACTGTGAATATTGGATTAACAGTTAGCGAATCCTGCCCCTGGCACGCCAATCCGGTGTTCAACTGTGGGCCGCCCCATTACAATTAGGGTCTACCCATAGCCCCGACCCTTTATGAGCACACCCGCGAAGGCCGCGCCATCCAAGGCAAAACGAACCACTGCCCGCACAACTCCTCGCTCCGGGGTGCATGTTCCCGCGCCATCTCCCCGGCAACTCGACGATCCTGAATTATTTATCAACCGCGAGCTGAGCCTGCTGGAATTTCAGAGGCGCGTTTTGGAAGAGGCGCAGGACGGCAGCAACCCGCTGCTGGAGCGCCTGATGTTCCTGTCTTTCGTTGGATCCAACATCGACGAATTTTTTATGGTGCGGGTGGCCGGCCTGAAGCGGCAGATCGAAAAGGGCGTCACGGACACCGGTCCCGACGGAATGAGCGCCGCCGAGCAACTGCGTGCCATCCGGGCTTCGGTGATCCGCCTGTATCGCGGGGCTCACGAATGCTGGAGCAAGGAGCTGGTGCCCGCTCTGGAGAACTCGGGAATTCGCATTCTTGACTATGCCAATCTCACCGACGAGCAGCGCGCGGTCGCGGACTCGTACTTTCAGGAAGCCGTCTTTCCTACCTTGACTCCGTTGGCCTTCGACCCCGGCCGCCCGTTTCCACACATCTCCAACCTCAGTTTGAACCTTGCCGTGCTTTTGCGAGCGGGTGAAGAGGAGCAGCATTTCGCGCGAGTGAAGATTCCCGATACGCTGCCGCAGTTGGTTCCGGTGAGCGTCGCGCCCAAAGCGAAGGGCCGGGCGAAAACGGCCATCAAGGAACAGTCCTTCGTCTGGCTTGAGCAGTTGGTCACGGCGAATTTGGGAGCGCTTTTCCCAGGCATGAAGATCCTCGATGCGCATCCGTTTCATGTCACCCGCGATGCCGACAGCGAAATCCAAAACCTGGAAGCAGGCGATTTGCTGGAGTCGGTGGAGGAAGGCGTCTGGCAGCGCCGTTTCGCAGATGTAGTGCGCGTGGAAATTAATGAGGCAATGCCGGCAGCCATCCTCGACATCCTCGTCGAAAACTTGGAGTTGGAACGCGATGACATTTACAAGCTGGGCGGTCCGCTGTCGCTGGTTCGGGTACGGCATCTTTGCCGGCTGGAGCGTCCTGACTTGAAGTTCCCTGCCTTTGCTCCCGCTCTGCCTGCGCCCTTGGCAAAGGAGACGGAAGAGGAAGATATCTTCGCCACCATTCGGCGCGGAGACATCTTGTTCCACCATCCGTTCGATTCGTTTCAGCCCATTGTCGGTCTTCTGCAGAAAGCGGCGCGTGACCCCAATGTACTGGCGATCAAGATCACGCTCTACCGCATCGGACGAAACGCTCCCGTGGTCGATGCCTTGCTGGAAGCCGTGGAGAACGGCAAGCAGGTGGCTGTCCTGCTGGAATTGAAGGCGCGTTTCGACGAGGAAAGTAATATCGGTTGGGCACGCAAGCTGGAAGAATATGGCGTTCACGTGGTGTACGGTTTGCTCGGGCTTAAAGTGCACTGCAAGGCCTTGCTGATCGTGCGCAAAGAGGGCGAGGTTATCCGGCGTTACGCCCATCTGTCCACCGGGAATTACAACAGCATCACCGCGCAGCTTTATACCGACATCGGAATGCTGACCTGCGACCCGGCCATCGGCGCCGACTGCACCGACTTGTTCAACTTTCTCACCGGCTATTCCGCGAAAACCGCGTATCGCAAGCTGCTGGTTGCGCCGATGACGTTGCGCGAGCGCATGCAAACCATGATCGAGCGCGAAATTGAGCACCAACGCAACGGCCGCGGTGGTCACCTGATCTTTAAGATGAATGCCCTGGTGGACAGGAAGATGATCGAGTTGCTGTACCAGGCTTCGCGGGCAGGAGTGCAGGTTGACCTGCTGGTCCGGGGCATCTGCTGCTTGCGACCGGGAATTCCAGGGGTCAGCGACAACATTCGCGTCACCAGTATTGTCGGACGTTTTCTGGAGCACAGCCGAGTCTTCTATTTCCGTAACAGCGGGCGTGAAGAAGTGTACCTGGGCAGCGCCGACCTTATGCCTCGCAACCTGAACCGCAGGGTCGAAGTGGATTTTCCCGTTCAGGACAAGAACCTGGTTCGCATCCTTCGCGACGAGATCCTCGGGACGTACCTCAAAGACACGGCCAAGGCCCGACATATGAGCTCCGATGGCAAGTATGTGCGCGACCCAGATTTCCAGAAGAAGGGTGCGTTGAACAGCCAGGAGACGCTCATCGAGCGCGCCACCAAGCGGCAGATGTAGCTCCGGCTTCACGAACCAAACCGACCGTGAGGACCTCAACGCTTTGAAGGGGCACGGCTTCACAGGCTGCTGAAAACGCTGGAGAACACTCTTGGTGGGAGCCCCCTGCTTCAGCAGGGGGAGCTGGACTTTAGTCCAGCGGAAAAGCGTTCGATTTCAAGAATGTGCTTTAGCCGCGGGTTTGCGGATCGCCGGCGCTAAAGCGCGTGATCCAGGCCGATGTTTTCCCGGAGCGCTGAAGCGCTCCTACCCTCGCATAAAAAATGCGAGGGCTCCCACCATGAACGTACAATGCACAGCATTTTTCCGCGGCCTCTTCGGCCGTACCCCTTCAAGGAGCTGTCTTGCGCGACCGTGCCGCCTTTTACCAATGCGAGTCATGCTGCGGCCCGCCGGGTTTATGATGACGGCATCACCCGAGATCCGGTTGAGCCATCGACAATCTATTGTGTCTTGTAAACGCCAATCTCTTACGCACCGCTTTGCGAACCTGAACCTCTCCTGGCCTCCGCTGCTCTGCGGTAAACGGTCGTGGCTTCTACTTGTTTTCAGCTTGTGGGCTGTCGTGAGCGGAACTGCGGTGGCGCAGATATCTCCATCGCGATCGGCCAAGAGCGACGCCAGCTTTACGCTGAGTGGCTCGGTCGTGAACTCCGTCACGGGCGAGTCCATTGGCCACGCGCTCGTCCGGATAATCGGCAGTTCGCAACGCACCGTTTTTTCCGACGGCGAAGGGCATTTCCAGATTGAGGGACTGCCCGCCGGGATGGTCACTGTCAGCGCGCAGAAGCCGGGCTACTTCAGCCAGCAGGAATTGAGAGGCAGCGCCAACAAGCTGGTGAACGTTGGTCCCACCATGGACTCGATGGTGGTGAAGCTCACCCCCCAAAGTGCGATTTCGGGCCGGATCGCGGATGCAACGGGCCAGCCAATCGAGCATGTACCGGTTCGATTGACGGCCAAGCCCTTGCGCGAGGGACGCAAGCATTGGGAGGCGCGGGGTCAGCAGCAGACGGATGAAGACGGCCGGTATCGCTTCGCCAACCTGAAGCCGGGTACTTACTACCTCGCGGCTGGACCCAGCAGCGATGAAACGCGTCTTCTGCCCGGAAGGGAGAGGCCAAAGACCGGCTACGCTAGCATGTACTATCCGGGTGTACCCGATTTGGCGTCCGCCTCGCCGATACAGCTTGCCGCGGGCCAGCACACAGAAGCCGATTTCTCGATGAGTGCAGGCCCTGTGTACCACATCACTGGCAGTGTTACCGGGTATCCTCCGCAGCAAGGCGTAGGGTTTCAGTTCTTGAGCCAGTCGGGGGATGATCTGTCCCTCCCCACTAAATTCAACATGGAAGCTGGCCGCTTTGATGTGGACTCTGTGTCCCCGGGCAGTTACGTAGTGAAGGCATTTTCGCAAGCGGGTCCGGACCAGCCATTGCGCGCGGAGGCGCATCTGAACGTCGCTACCAACGTCGAGAACCTGCACCTGATTCTGGGACCGACCATGTCCATTCCTGTGGTTGTGCGGATGGAGTCGCAAGCCTCTTCGAACCAAGGGCCGGGGGGAAGCCAAGGGGCGCCGCCAATCTCCGTGCGTTTGATTCCGTCCGAGCCAACGATTCCCGAATCCTACTCGACCGTCCTACGCGGCAACTCTGGGGCTTATTCGGTGACGTTGCAGAACGTGGACCCTGGCAAGTATTCGGTTGACCTGATACCGCACGGTGCGTGGTACGTGCAGTCTGCCCAGTATGGACAGACGAACCTGCTCTACGACGACCTCTCTATCGCATCGGCGGGACAATCCTATTCGATGGAAATCGTCTTGCGCGACGACGGCGCAACCCTAACGGGAACGGTGAAATCCCCAGATGGGACAGGGGCGCAAGCAACCGTGGTGGCAGTCCCAGAACCTGCTTCTAAGACTTCCGCCAAGATCGCGCACTCGTCTTCGCAGAACGGTTTCACGTTCAATGGCCTTGCTCCCGGCGAGTACTTGGTCTATGCCTTCGACTACCTCGACGGAATTGAGTATTCCAACCCTGACGTGCTGCAAGCGTATGCTTCGCAAGCTGCGCGCGTCACCCTATCGCCAAATCAGAAAACGCAAGTCGCCCTCGATCTGATCCGCACCGGGGATGGAGACTGACTGCGATGCTTGCGCGCCTGGCCTTCGTCGTGCTCTTCACCTTCGGGCTGTCTGCGCAATCGGATCAGCAGCCGGTTCATGCGCCATCGGTCCAACCGGGCTACCGCATTGCGGGAGTCCTGGTGAACTGGGTAACCGGACAACCAGTGGCTGGGGCTTCGGTTGCGATTGCTCCAACTGCGCAAGGCAGCGACCGCGAGATATTCCGGTCAGTGACTACCGGCAGCGACGGCCGCTTCTCTTTCGCAGGTCTGAGTCGCGGCAAGTACTCGCTGATGGCTGCGGCACACGGGTTCATGTTGCAGGGCTTCGAGCGTCACGGCAATTACGCCACAGCCATTGTGGCCGGTCCGGATCTCGATTCGGAGCACCTGGTTTTCCGGCTGCAACCGGACGCTTCCGTCGAAGGCCAAGTCAACGACGAGAACAATGACCCAGTGCAGAACGCAATGGTGCGCCTCTTTCAGCAATCGATGGAAGATGGACGACAGAGAACCATCCCCATGGAACAGGGGCAGACCGATGATCGGGGCCAGTTCCGCATCGGCCATCTGGCCCCTGGAACGTATTACCTCGCCGTCTCGGCGCGTCCCTGGTATGCACAAAACAATCGTGTGACTCTCCGGCGGAAATCGAACAATCCCGACGCCGATGCTCGGTCGGCGCAAGAGTCCGCTGCGCTCGACGTGACCTACCCTCTCACGTTCTATCCTGATTCCCCCGATTCGGCAGGCGCGAGTCCCATCGTGTTACATCCCGGCGAGCGGGTCACGGCCGACGTGGTCATGCGCGCCGTGCCCTCGCTGCATCTTAGGATTCGCACCAGCAATTCTGGCAGCGCTGGCGGTCCCGGGATAGTGGGGTTTCCGCGAGTGTCGCAGCGCATCTTCGATGGCTACCTGGACCCCGTATTCAACGCTCCCGAGTCATCGATTGAACCGGGCGTAGTCGATATCGCCGGTCTGGCGCCTGGCCACTACGTAATCGAGATGCCGAGTTCGAAGAGTGTCAATGACAAAGGCGCCAATCGAGGCGGGTACCGCGAAGTGGATCTGGCGGGCGATCTCGAGGTGAATGCGAATGACAGCTCCGGATTCGCTACCGTTGCAGGCTCCGTGTTGTTTGAGGGCGCACCGCCGGTACCGAAGGGAGTGGCAATGCAACTCTCGAATGAGGAGACCGGCGAAAATTTGGGGAGCGAAATCTCGGATAAAGCGCGGTTCGAGTTCGAAGGAGTGAAGCCGGGACGTTATACCGTGGTGCTTCAGAGTGGCGGCGGATACTTTCTGCGGAAGATGGTGGCGACGGGGGCAAAGCTAACGGGGCGCACGCTGGAGATCGGCAGCAGCAGCAGCGTGCACATTGCCGCAACAGTGGGGCGGGGCGTCGCGCAGGTGGAGGGAGTGGCACTGCGCGGCGGCAAGCCGTTTTCTGGAGCGATGATCGTGCTCGTTCCCCAGGATGCCGCCAACAACTCGCCATTATTCCGCCGCGACCAGAGCGATAGCGATGGCACCTTCACCCTGCCGAATGTTGTGCCAGGCCAGTACACTGTGGTCGCTCTCGGCAATGGCTGGGAGCTGGAGTGGGGCAATCCGGCGGTGTTGCAGCCTTACCTGAAAGGCGGAGAAGCCGTCCAGGTTACCGGCGACGGTAAGCTGCAAGTCGAAGTGCGGGTGCAGTGAGGTTTTGATCTGAAGGGGCGCAACGACCGCCCCGCTGAAACAGGGTGCCGAAAAAGCGACCTTCCGATTTCGTGGAGTTCTTCTGCCGGTCTCACACTTGCCCGTGACCTGGCTCACTGCATTGGGGGGCGATTCGCGTTGCAATACAGACGGCTGCTGGAGCAGCGGTCGTGTCACTCACCGGCGTCCACATGCGCCTCTGAGCGGGAACCGGTCTCTGCGCCGCAAGCTTTATTCGCGGCGTGCATTTTCGGCTGGGCAACCCCAAAGCCTGCGGACTGTCACGTCGCTTGTCCCGGATGATCGTAGGTTTGCCCCTCCGAGCGTCTCTCATACTCGGCTATAAGCCGGGAGGTCAGAATAATCATGCAATCAGAAAAAGACGAAACCCTCTGCCCGTTGTGCCACGGCCACGGCCGCGAACGCAAAGAGCTTCTGGTCGTGCGTTGGCGCAGCCGCGAGTTCGAACTGGCGCTGCAGAACATCGCCGACGAAGCGGCCTTCGGGACCACCGGCGGTCTCGATAGTCCGTTTGAGATTAAAGAGCCCGTTTACAGCAACGAATCTGACTAGCCGCCGTCCGGTGTCCGCCGCGGTGGGCGCCGGAAACGGCCCCCGGCCAGTCGCAACCGGACCGCTCTCAGGGTCCACCTGAGACCGATCACGGTGACACGCCACCGGAAAGGCCAGCAACCATGCCTGCCACTGCTCCCGCCAGAAGAATTGTAGAAGACCTGAACCCATTAAACATTGTGGCTCAGCAGTTCGAAATTGCCGCGGACTACCTGAAACTCGATGCGGGCTTGCGTGAGGTACTGCGCCGCCCCCGCCGCTCCATTTCGCTGACGCTTCCCATTAGGATGGATGATGGAACCATCCGCGTCTTCGACGCCTATCGCGTGCTGCACAGCAACATCCGCGGACCGTGCAAGGGTGGAATCCGCTATCACCCCAACGTCACCTGCGACGAAGTGTCGGCCCTGGCGGCCTGGATAACGTGGAAGTGCGCCCTGGTGGACGTACCTTTTGGGGGCGCCAAGGGCGGTATTGCCTGCGATCCCAAGCACCTGTCGCGAAATGAACTGGAGCGCCTCACTCGCCGTTATGCTTACGAGATCGCGACGCTGATCGGCCCCGACCAGGACATCCCCGCGCCCGATGTCAATAGCGACGCGCAGACCATGGCGTGGATCATGGACACGTACAGCATGACCACGCGTCACGCCACTCCCGCTGTGGTCACCGGCAAGCCGAGCTTCCTTGGCGGTTCTCTCGGCCGCTTCGAAGCCAGTGCTCGGGGATGTCTGTTCGTCCTCCGCGAAGCCAGCAGAATGAGGGGCCTCGACCTGAAGACGGCGACTGCCGCCATCCAAGGTTTCGGAAACGTTGGTAGCGTGATGGCACGCCTACTTTGGGACGAAGGTGTCAGAGTGATTGGCGTCAGCGATTCGAAGGGCGGCATCCTTAACAAGGAAGGCATCGATATTCCCGCCTTGTTGCGCTTCAAGGCAGCGACCGGCAGCGTCGAGGCTTTTCCCGGGTGCAGCCCGATCCCCAGCGACGACGTTCTGAAGACGCAATGCGACATTCTGATTCCCGCAGCTCTGGAGAACCAGATCACAATGGAGAACGCGGGCTATATCCGAGCTGAGATCGTCGCCGAAGCCGCCAACGGCCCGACCACACCGGAAGCCGACCTCATGCTCAGCCGCAAGGAAGTGATGGTGCTGCCCGACATTCTCGCCAATGCCGGCGGTGTGACCGTCTCCTACTTCGAATGGGTGCAGGACCTGCAACAGCTCTTCTGGGACGAGGCCGAAGTAAACCGCCGGCTGGAGCAGGTGATGGTAAAGACATTTCACGAAGTACACGATACTGCCAAAAAGTACGGCTGTGACTATCGCGCTGCGGCATACATTGTAGCCATTGGCCGTGTAGCCAAGGCAGTCGTCGAGCGCGGCATCTGGCCCTAGAGTTGGCGCGGTTATTGGGTTACGACATATCGCAACTTCTTTGCAGGCAGCACACCGAAGCCTATGCAGGCCGCTCGCGGGAGCGGCCTTTTTTCAACTATAACTGAGCAAGTCACGGGATGGCGCTTGCCAGAGTGATTCCAGGATTGGTGTTATCCGCTTGTACGCGTAGTGCGGGCCTTCAAGCCCCAGAAGTATTTAAGGCAGCTTATTAAGGCGGACTGAAGGGCCGCTCCTACCCGAGCTACAGCCACTCTGGAACTGCTCTAGTTGCCTAGAACTGTCCTGGAGCTGTCCTGTAGTTGCCGTATCCGTTCACTGCATGAGTAGTGTGCGGCGCTTTAGCGACACGTACAGGGGCAACCTCAAATCCGGGTAAAGCGCGCAGGACGCAGGACTGAAAGAGACGGTGTCGCGACCGGTGTCGCCGCTCTGCGGCTCCGTAAAAATTCCCACCTTACCCGGCGCTCAACCACCCCAAACCACCCGCCACGGCGGGGCGTGGCTTGGGGACCCCGGTACGCGCCGGGCTAATCCCGCCGCTTCGCGGCTAGTGTTTGCCGACTCCATGCCTTTTATCCCAGCATGTTTTCTCATTCCGCAGGAAGAGCATGGGCCTACGCGGGCCGTCACTCCTGCTCGTTCGTTATTGGTTACCCCGAAGTTAGCACCCCATTTAGGGGATTCCCGCGGCATTGTCAGCGGTGTTATTTCTAAGTTCGCTGCTTTTAAATTGTTGGAGTTTCCGCGACGCGCCACAGGAGGCGGCCTGGAGATCGTCGTCGGGTGTGCGGTGGGGGACACTACTTGGCCGCGCAGGCAAGGGACGGGTTCACCTGCAGTCGCAGGCGTCAGCCAACTCTGCTGTCAACCGGGGGTTTGCGATGAAGAAAAAGTCGAAGTCGAATCGCCGCGATTACGAACGCGAGGCTGCAATCTGCAAGGCCCTCGCCAATCCAACCCGGTTGCAGTTGGTCGCCATGCTGGAGCGCGGCGATCGCTGGTCCGCGGAGTTGCAAGCGGGGCTTGGCATTTCCAAAGCGAACCTCTCCCAGCATCTTGGAATCTTGAAATCGGCCGGCCTCGTGGCCACGCGCCGGGAAGGCAAGCAGCTTTCCTGTGGCATTTCTATGCCTGAGGTGAAGCAAGCCACGGCACTTTTGCGCACCATGATCAAGATTCAGGTGCGCGCTAACCGCCGCATGGCGTAGCACATCTCGCAGTTCAATAAGAACATAATTGAGCTTGTTCTCCGAGGCCCGGCAGAAGTCCCGCAAGGTTGCGTGATCGAAACAGCTCAATCTGCGCTCCCGCTCCTCGCGGCGGGAGCTCAATTTTGATCTTCGCGAGGATTACAAACCGTTATGGGTCCGCAGAGAACCCTTGCACGACTTGCCATTGAAGGCCCAAACTGCTGACGTGCAGTTTAACCTCCGCACCTATCGCGCCGCGGACTTCGAGCGCTTGTGGCAAATCGACCAACTGTGTTTTCCGCAAGGCATCTCGTACACGCAGATGGAGTTGAGCGGGTTCATCACCAGGCGTAACGCGATAACGCTGGTGGCTGATTGTGACGAATTACATTCTGACCAGGATAAGCTTCCGGTCTCTGGACTCCAACCGAGCGATGGATTGAAACCTCGCGTCCTTGGTACGGAGCTGACCGAAACTGCGGCGGATACGCAGAAAATTGCCGGCTTCATCATCGCCCACCCGGGAAAGGCGGGGCGCATTCTGACCCTCGACATTGTTACTACAGCGCGCCGCCTGGGACTGGCGTCGCTGCTCCTGGAGGAATGCGAGCGCCGGCTGCGCTCCTACGGTTGCAAGGAAATATACCTGGAAACAGCAGTCAATAACGAACCTGCTTTGCGGCTCTACCACAAGTTTGGCTATCAGATCTTGCGCACCCTGCCGGACTATTACGCGACCCACTCGCTGGATGCATTCCTGATGGGAAAACCTCTGTAGCAGCCGCGTACCGCGTGCTAGAGCGGTTCCGGGGTAGCTGTATCCGATAATAAATACCCACAGTGGCGAAACCAAGCGGTGGCGTTGTGAGGCGTAACGGCGGCGATCGCTGTCGCCACGGCCTTCTCCAGCAGATCGACCGCCCGGGTTTTCGCGG
>DATCCF010000114.1:0-8925 GCA_036511435.1 Terriglobales bacterium
AGCCGTATCGCTGTGGCCGTTTTGCTGTTTGCGTTATTGCAGTCGGGGAATGCAGCCAACAATCCCGAGCCCATGGATGGCTACGCGCCCGCGCATGCGGTTGGGGAGCGCGATTGGGAATCGAAATTCCGCAACCTCCCCGATCCTGACGCGATGCGGGACTCCATGCAGCGCTTGAGCGCCCGGCCTCACAACGTCGGTTCCCCATACGACAAGGAAAACGCGGAGTGGATCCTGTCGAAGTTCCAGCAGTATGGCTTCGACGCCCACATCGAGACCTTCGAGGTGCTGTTCCCGACCCCGAAGGAACGCCACCTCGAGCTGCTGTCGCCTACGCACTTCGTCGCCAAACTGCAAGAGCCGCCTCTGAGCATCGATCCGACCTCACAACAAACCTCCGAGCAACTGCCCACCTACAACGCCTACTCCGCGGACGGGGACGTCACGGCGCCGCTAGTGTATGTGAATTACGGCATGCGCGAAGACTACGAGCAGTTGGAGCGGCTGGGAGTTTCCGTGAAAGGTGCGATCGTGATCGCGCGCTACGGTGGCGGCTGGCGGGGGATCAAGCCGAAGCTCGCGGCCGAACACGGCGCCGTCGGCTGCATCATCTATTCCGATCCCAAGGAAGACGGCTACTTTGAGGGGCAGAATTATCCCGCTGGGCCGTACCGTCCCGAGGAAGGTGTGCAACGCGGCAGTGTAATGGACACCGAGTATCCCGGCGATCCCTTGACTCCCGGAGTGGGGGCCACGAAGGACGCGAAGCGCCTGAGTCTCAAGGCAGCCAAGACCATCACTTCGATTCCGGTGCTGCCAATTTCTTACGGAGACGCGCAGCCCCTGCTGGCGGCCATCTCTGGGCCGACTGCACCTGACACCTGGCGGGGGGCGCTCCCCATTACCTACCGGATAGGTCCTGGTCCGGCCAAGGTCCATTTGGTGGTGACGTCGAACTGGGACCTGAAGACCATCTACGACGTGATCGCCAAGATGCCGGGCAGTGAAACTCCCGATCAGTGGGTGATTCGTGGCAATCATCACGATGCCTGGGTCAATGGAGCCGACGATCCAATTTCTGGCATGGTGGTCGAATTGGAAGAGGCAAGAGCGCTGGGCGAGCTGGTGAAGCAGGGCTGGCGTCCGAAGCGGACCATTATCTACTGCGCGTGGGATGGCGAAGAACCGGGCCTGCTGGGTTCCACCGAATGGGTTGAGCAGCACCAGGATGAGCTACGTCAGCACGCGGTGCTCTATCTGAACTCCGATTCCAGCGCGCGCGGTTACCTGAATATCGCCGGCTCCCACACGCTGGAACGCGCGGTCAACCAGGTGGAACGTGAGGTTCAGGACCCGGAGAAGCACATCACAGTGTGGAAGCGCGCTTATCTTCGGCGCGTGGGACGCGCCGGCAATCCGGAGGATCGCGAGGAGTTGCGTGATCGTGCCGACCTGCGACTGGGAGCGCTGGGTGATGGTTCCGATTACACGGCATTCCTCGATTACGCGGGCGTGGCCGCGCTGAACATGGGATTCGGTGGCGAAAGCGGCGGCGGTGTTTATCACTCCATTTACGACGACTTCTACTGGTACACACACTTCGGCGACACGAAATTCGTTTATGAGCGCGCGTTGGCCCAGATGGCCGGGAGTACAGTCATGCGCTTTGCCGATGCTGACCTGCTGCCGTTCGATCCTACGGGCTCCGCCGATACCATCAAACGCTACGTCGCGGAGCTGAAAAAGGAGCTGAAGCAACAGCAGGAACGAGCGCGCGAGCGCAACCGCGAGGTGGAGGAAGGCGTTTTCACCGCCACCGCCGATCCCGAGAAACAGTACGTTCCTCCTCCGAAGCAGCCGGTGCCGCCTTATTTGAACTTCGCCCCTTTGGAAAATGGTGTGGAAGCCTATGCTCGCGCGGCGCAGCGCTATCGCCAGGCGGTCGCGAAATTGAACGACAACGATGGCGCGGCGTGGCGGTCTCCCGCGTTGCAGGCAATCAACGCCAAGCTTCTCTTGACCGAGAGGACCTTCACTCTCAGCCAGGGCCTGAAGGAGCGTCCCTGGTTCAAGCATCAGATCTATGCCCCTGGCGCGTACACAGGTTACGGAGCCAAGACGATTCCCGCGGTACGCGAGGCGATGGAAGAAAAAAAATGGAAAGACGCCGATGACGGTGCAGTTATCGTTGGTCAGGTGCTAATGAACGAGGCCAGCTTGGTGGATTCCATCGCACAAGAGTTGGAGGAGGCAGAAGGCCAGCGGCCCGCGATGCAACAGGCGAAACAAATCGATACGAAAGGACAACAAGTGCAGAAACAGCAGAGCGGAAGGTGAGCGATGGACAACGAACCCGCACACCCGAGGTTCGGCGCGAACGGTGTGAGCGACGCACTAAAGACGGTCCGCCATTCATCACACAGGATCATGACGGTCCACCGTTTTTCTTTCCCGCCCTTTCGCAAGAGAGGCGAAAGGATGGGGCACCCGGCGAAAAGCGAACAGCGACCGCTATGCCGTCCCCAGCCGCTTCAGCACGTTTTCCCGGAAGCCACGGCTCAGCGTTAGTTTGGTGCCGTCACGCAGCAGGATGGAATAATCGCCATACAACGAGGGCCGCAAGGTCTTGATGCGATCCACATTCACCAGCGTAGAGCGATGCACGCGCAGGAATTGCCGGTGTCCCAAGCGTGATTCCAGCGAGGTGATCGTCTCCCGCAGAATGTGGGTGGCCGCTCCGACGTGGAGGCAGACGTAGTTGCCTGCCGATTCGGCCCAATCAATCTCGTTGGGTTTCAGGCAGACAATTTCTCCGTCCGCCTTGATGACAATGCGCTGCGGGGTTTGCTGCCGCGATTCCAGATCGGCCAAGAGATCGAGCAGTTTGCGCTGAAAAGTCGCCTCCGACGGATGCGACAACTGTTTGCGGGCGTGACCCAGGGCCTCGGATAGGCGGTCTTTCCCCACCGGCTTCAGCAGGTAGTCGAGGGCATGCACCTCGAAGGCCTTCATCGCATACTGGTCGTAAGCGGTGACAAAGATGGTAAGCGGTACGTGCTCTCCTTGTAGGGCCGCGATCACGCCGAAGCCATTCACCTCCGGCATCTGAACATCGAGGAAGACGAGGTCAGGCTTTTCCTGCTCGATCAGCGCGATGGCCGACTTGCCGTCGCCGCACTCGGCCACGATCCGCAGGTCGGGTTCATCTTCCAACATTCTGCGCAAGCGCTCGCGCGCCAGCGATTCATCGTCACTAAGCAACACTCGAATGGGCATTGGTGGTCACGACCTCCTCGGAACTTTCGCGAAACGGTATGTGGATTTTGACGATGCAGCCACCGCCGGACTGGTCCTCCAGGGTCATCCTGTGATCGCCGTTGTAGAGTTGCTGCAGGCGGGCGCGCGTGTTGCGCAGTCCCACGCCTTCCGGTGGCACGCCGCCCCGTTGGCTGGTTAGCCCCTGGCCATTGTCACCGATCTCCATCCACAGCTCATCGAAGACCCGGCGCGTCGAGATGCGAATCCATCCCGGGGCGCGGCGCGGGCCTATGCCGTGGCGAATGGCATTCTCGACCAGCGGCTGCAGGATAAGGTTCGGAACCAACGCCGACCGGGTGTGCGGCTGGATATCCATTTCCACTCGCAGGCGGTCCTGGAACCGCGTTTGCTGGATGTCGACATACTTCTGCAGGAAGGTCAGTTCGCGACTGAGCGGCACCTCGTGGACTCCAACCGCGTCGAGCGACAGGCGCAGCAGGTCCGCCAGTTGCAAAGTCATATGTTCGGCGGCGGGGCCATCGTTTCTGGCCAGGGCGGCGATGGAGTTCAGGGTATTGAACAGGAAGTGGGGTTCGAGCTGGATCTTCAACACCTCGAGTTGCGCGTATGCCAATTGCGCTTCCAACTGCGACGATTGCAATTCGCGCTCCCGATACTTGCCGTAATAGCCGATCGCCTGGGTAATCAGCAAGACATACCAGTAGTGCTGGAAATCCATGAGGGCGCGGGAAAAGGTGTGCGCGAGAAACGGGGCGTGGGTCTCTGGAGTCCAAGTCACCAGTGGGATCAAGGACACGATCAGGGCGGCCCCGAGCAGCGTCAGCACCACGCTGGCAATCAGATGCAGCGGGAGCGCCAGCTTCCAACTGCTGCGGTCAAAGGTAAACCGGCGAGCCAACGCGTACACCGGCGGCGTCAGCAACGACCAGACAAACGAGATCGTGACGTTCCAGGCAAGCAACTGCGCCCAGCTCTCCGGGCTGCCCATGGACGCGGTATAAACATGCGCCCCGGCAGCACTCAGGAAAGCCAGCAGTGTCCACAGCACGAAGCCGATGGCCCAGACGCGGCCCCACTGTTTCAGCATGGTGAGCTACCTACTCTGCATGAACCCAAGACAATTAGAGACGAGCTGCACCGACGGAGTGATAGACGAAATCCAGCGGCGGATGTTTCCGAAAAAATAGAGAAATGAAGTACAGTGGGCACTAAAGCGTTACCAGCCCCGAACGGGGCGAAAGAGCTTAGCCCAGCGCGGAAGCGCTGGGTAAAGTGGAAGATAAGATGGAGTCCCTTCAGGGACGACACCGTTACTCACACCCGCTCTTTAGCGCTTGTGACACGTTGCTCGAAACCGCTGATTCAGTCGGCTTTAGACGTTTCTGGAAGCTTCCCATGCACGAATTAGGCATCGCCGCCTCGATTCTCGAGACCGTTCAGGCCGAAGCCCTCCGTCACCCCGCCGGTCGCATCACCAAAGTAGGCGTTAAAATCGGGGAACTGTGTGGCGTTGACCGCGATGCACTACAGTTCGGCTTCGAGGTCCTGGTGAAAGACACCGAATGGGAGCCAGTCGTGCTGGAATTGGAATATATTCCGCGCGTGCAACGCTGCTCGAAGTGCAGGCACGAGTTTCGCATGACCGAATTCGACCCGCAGTGCCCGCAATGCGGCGAATTCCTTACCGATTGCATCGGCGGAGAAGAACTCGACATCGTTTATATGGAAGTGGATGAATGAACCGCATCGAAGTGGAAAAGAAAGTCCTGAACGAAAACCAGATTCTGGCCGAACAGTTGCGGGAACGCTATCGGCAACTCGGTGTCCTATGCATCAATCTGATCAGCGCCCCCGGCTCGGGCAAAACAGCTCTGCTGGAGAGGACGCTCGAGCGCATGGACAAGGGCTCGCGAGTTGCGGTGCTCACCGGCGATCTGCAAACTGAAAATGACGCGAAGCGGCTGGCGAAGTTCGGCTTTCCGGTCAAGCAGATTACTACCGGGGGAACTTGCCACCTCGATGCCAAGATGATTGGAAAGCATCTTGAGGACTGGAAGCTGGAGGACCTCGACCTGCTGATCGTGGAGAACGTTGGCAACCTGGTTTGCCCCTCCAGCTACGATCTGGGAGAAGACGCAAAGATCGTTCTGCTAAGCACATCGGAAGGGGAAGACAAGCCGCTCAAGTATCCCTCCATTTTTCTTAAGTCGGAGTTGATGCTGCTGACCAAAATCGATCTGCTCCCCTACGTTCCCTTCAACGCGGACGTGGCGCGCGAGAACGCCAGGCGCATTCATCCCCAGATGGAAATCATCGATGTTTCCAGCACCACGGGAGAAGGTCTCGATCGCTGGATGGAATGGCTGCAAGCGCGCCAGGAGCGGGCGAAAGCGAAGCTGCAAACCGTACACTCGTAAATTTCCGGAACAGAGGGCGCCGAAGCGCCGGAGCTTCGAGTTTTTTCACCTTTAGAGTGAAGCCACGCAGGGAGCCATGCGCTCCCCTTGACCAACTCCCGTTTACAATTGTTCTTTACTCTGAGGTCGTGATGTCCTTCATTCGATACTTGATGCTGTTGTCGCTGGTGATCTGGATTGGCGGGCTGATCTTCTTTGCGTTTGTGCTGGCGCCGACAGTCTTTGCCGTCTTGCCCACCCGGCAACTGGCCGGCAACGTGGTCAATCGCAGCCTGGGCATCATGCACTGGATGGCCATCTCCTGTGGCGTGGTGTTTGCCGTGATGTCCATGATCGATTCGCGGATCGTGAATGGCGTCGCCGAGCCTTTTGCAGCCCGCAACCTTTTGATCTACGCGATGATCATTCTGACTTTAGTCGGAATGTTTGGCATCGCGTCGCGCATGCTGGTCCTGCGTCAGCAGATGGGCGTCATCGATGACGTGCCACCGGATGACGCCCGCCGGATCGAGTTCAATCGCTTGCACGTGTGGTCGACGCGCATCGAAGGATCGGTATTGGTGCTCGGGCTGGCGCTGCTGTTTCTGACCGCGCGACGGATGACGTGAGAGCTGTCAGCCATCAGCCATCAGCTTTCAGCCGTCAGATATTGCGGTGAGCAGCCTATGATCGTCTTACCTTCGCACCGAAGTTCTTGCTCTGCGCCAAAGAACGTATCCCTGCAACTCTGGCTGAAAGCTGATTGCTGACGGCTGATGGCTAAGAAAGGAGCAGCTTCTACCGGCAGCTCAAGCTGAGAGCTGACGGCTGAAAGCTAAGATCATGAAAACCGGAATCATAGGCCTGCCACAAGTGGGGAAGACGTCGCTGTTCGTGATGTTGACCAAGCGGCAGGTAGGACAGCGCACTGGAAATCCTCGCGAGGCGCATTTGGGGGTTACCAAGGTCCCCGACGACCGCTTGGATCGCCTGGCCGCGCTCTATAACCCTAAGAAGCTGGTGCATGCCAGCGTCGAGTTTACCGACGTGGCGGCGCTAAGCCAGGAGGCGCTGAACGAAACCGCCTTCGCTGCGAATCTGCGCAATGTGGACGCGCTCGCTCACGTGGTGCGCGCCTTCGAAGATGACTCCATCCCTCATGTTGGTCCTATCGATCCACTGCGCGACATCAAGAACATTGATTTCGACTTGATCGTCAACGATCTTGGGCAGGTGGAAAAGCGGCTGGAGCGCGTCGAAAAAGACTTGAAGAAGATGAAGACGGCGGAGCTGGAGCGCGAGCACGATTTGCTGAAACGCGCCAAGACCCATCTCGAAACCGAGCGCCCGCTGCGCGAGATGGAGATGACGCCCGAGGACAAAAAGCGGGTGCGCGGCTTCATGTTCCTAAGCGAGAAACCGATCCTGTACGTGCTCAACATCGGCGAAAGTCCGACGCTGGGAAAGGACCTGGAGGAAGCCGTCGCAAAATACGGAGTGACGGAAGTGGCCGCGCGTCCTAACACGGGCGCACTCGCGGTGTGCGCGAAAGTCGAAGCCGAACTCGCCGAAATGAGCGACGAGGATGCCGCCGAGTTTCTCTCCAGCTACGAGCTGAAGGAAAGCGGACTGGTGCGGCTCATCCGCAAGACCTACGAGTTGCTGGGGCTGATTTCCTTCTTTACCGTAGGCGAAGACGAGTGCCGCGCGTGGACCGTCGAGCGGGGATCGAAAGCGGTACACGCTGCTGGCGCCATCCACACTGACCTGGAACACCATTTCATCCGCGCCGAGACCATCCACTGGGACCAACTGCTCGATGCGGGCTCGGAAGCCGAAGCGCGCGTCCGTGGCACGCTACGCCTGGAAGGCAAGGAATACATCGTCAAGGACGGCGATGTGATGCATATAAGACACAGTGGTTAGGGGCTAGGGGCTAGTTTCGAGTTTCAAGTTTCGAGTTCCGGATTGTGCTAGCGAGACACCTCAATGAATTCGGTGTTCCTCCGGTGGTACGGTCGCAAGTAACAAGAAGGGGTTCGTAGATTGCCTTCAAGGATTTGAGATTGCACGGTACGAGCTCGACAAAGATCATTGGACTGAAGCATTCATCGTCGACTGAAAAGTTCTGCTCCCTTCACTCGAAACTTGAAACTCGAAACTGGAAACTTCTTCGCTAGCCCCTAACCCCTAGCCCCTAGCCCCTGCTCTGTTATCCTTCTCCCTGCGCAATGCATCCCATCCTAACCAGCATTCTGCTTGGTTTAACGGCTGCCGCCGCCAACGTTTTTGGCGGCGCGGTCATCGTGCAGAAGAACTGGGACCGCAGCTACCTGCGCTATTTCGTGGCGCTGGGTGCGGGTTTCATGCTGGCAACCGCTCTGGTTGAAATGGTCCCCGAGAGCCTGGCGCTGGCTGGGCGCAACGGAGCGTTGCTGCTTCTGGGCGGTTATCTGCTGGTGCACTTTTTCGAGCACACCATCACCCCGCACTTTCACTACGGAGAGGAAACCCACTCCGACGAGTATCTCCACTCGCACCGTCGCCTTTCGGTGCTCTTTGGATTGATGATCCACGCCTTCTTCGACGGCATCGCCATCACTTCCGGCTTCCTCATCTCGTCATGGCTGGGATGGATTATTTTCCTCGCCATATTTCTGCACAAGATCCCCGAGGGCTTCACCGTAACTTCGGTGATGCTGGCCAGCGGATTGAGCAAGACACGGTCGTGGTTCGCTTCCGTGATGTTGGCGCTGGCTACGATGGCCGGTGTGCTCACCATGGCTATCGGTCAGCATGCGGTTAGCTACGGCTTGCCTGTGGCCGCCGGAGTAACCATCTACGTCGCGGCTTCCGATCTCATCCCGGAGGTGAACCGCGAACCTGGGGTGAAGATGGCACTGGTTGTGTTCATCGGAGTGGCCGCCTTGTTCGTGCTCGATCGCCTGGTGCATTTGCATTAAGGAGTTTCAGGGTTGGTGTATCCGTCTGCATGCGCAGCCGGGTCTTCAGTCGCATCGCCGTCGCGGGTTAAAGAGGTGTGTGAGAACTGTGCCGTCCCTGAAGGGACTCGTTGATTTTCCCACTTTACCCAGCGCTGAAGCGCTGGGCTAGAGCGGTTCCGGGGTAGCTGTATCCGATAATAAATACCCACAGTGGCGAAACCAAGCGGTGGCGTTGTGAGGCGTAACGGCGGCGATCGCTGTCGCCACGGCCTTCTCCAGCAGATCGACCGCCCGGGTTTTCGCGG
>DATCCF010000115.1:0-16244 GCA_036511435.1 Terriglobales bacterium
AGTTTAAGAATTACTGTAGTCGAGCGAGCACGGGTAGAGCGGCGCTTCAGCGCCGCGTTCCCGCTGATCCTTCACCTCCGAGCCGGCTTCAGCCGGCGGCACCTAGACTACACAAATAACTAAACCGCTCTAGCGCCGGGATGGGGAAATCCCGCGGCTAAAGCCCATTTCAAGATCGACCACTCTTCCGCTGGACTGAAGTCCAGCTCCCCCCTGCTAAAGCAGGGGGCTCCCACCAAAGCCTTCCGCCAAGTGCGCCCCTTCAAAACAACGACTGAAACCTACTTTTTCAGCAGCCGGAAGAGATTTCGCAGCCTGTGCAGCTGTGCTCCTTCAAAGCTCGCCAATTAAGTCAAATCAGTCTCGAAACCTAATTTCACTTTGCCACTTGAAAGGCCTTAATCACGATGTCGTTGGGCTGATTGCCGACGGGAATCAGCGTGACCAGTGCGCGCTCCGCGCTGATTTTGGAATTGGCGCGGGTCTTCACCGTGCGCACCACGGCGACATCTCCCGAGCGCGAATTTACCGCCAGCAAATGCTCCTCATCGGGGCTAAACGCCATCTCGTCAGGATGGCTACCCACCTGGACCGCGCCAATTACGCGGCCTTCGTCGATGGCATAGACGCTGACAGTATCGGACCCGAAATTGCTGACATAGAGCAGGCTGTTATCGGAGGTAACGATTCCGCGAGTGGGCTTGTCCCCGATCAGGTAGCTGCCGCCCACCTCATTGTTCGCGGTCTCGACGATGGAAAAATTGTTGCTGCCAAAATTGCTCACGAATAGTTCACCGCCATCGGGCTTCAGCGCAAGCTGCACCGGCATCTTGCCGACGTCGAGTAGCGTCAGCATCCGGTCGGATACCAGATCGACAGACGCGACTTGATTCGATCCAGGGCACGCCACGAAAGCCTTGCTGGAATCGGGCAAGATGACCAGGTCCTGCGGCTGCTGGCAGACCGGCAGCGTGCTGCGCACCGCCAGCTTCTGTGTATCGATGATGGAAACCGTATTGTCGGCGCGATTGCTGACCACCGCCAGCTTTCCGTCGGGCGAGACTCTGGCCAGACCGGGCGCGCCACCCACCCGTATGGTCGCGATCACCGTCCGCTTATCAAGGTCGATGACCGAAACATTGGCTGAGCCGGAGTTGGCCACATAAGCGCGCTTGCCATCCGACGAGACCGAGACGCAGTAGGGGGCACGATGAACCCCAATGGTGGCTTCGACCGCATTGCGCTCCGCGTTAATGATGCTGATGTTGTTGGAGTCGGCATTGGCAACGTAGATTTCGTTGCGCGTGGGACTGGCGGCGACACCGGTTGGGCTTGCGCCTACCGGGATTGTCTTGACGTTGCGAAGCTGAAGCAGATCGAGAACGCTGACGGAGTTGCTCTGGCCGTTGGTGACGTAGGCGTATTCGTGGTAGCCGGGCTCAACGGTTTGGCGTCGACGGCAGGCGGTCGAGCTTAGCGTGAAGACCATCACGCATAGCGCCGACTGCCATTGCCGCGTCGAAAGTTGCCGCAGCCACAGCCATGCGGTGCGCATCAGCGAGCGGCGGCCGATCCAGCAGTTGCGTTGCCGCGGACTACTGGGTTGGCAACAGGCTGGGCGACGGAGCGTCCCAGCACGATAGCGATCAGGCGAACCTCAACCATGAGGTCGTCAAACTGCTGTGGGAAGAGCGATTGATTGCCATCGCTCAGGGCGTGGTCAGGATCGGGGTGGACTTCGATAATCAAACCGTCCGCGCCCACGGCCACCGCGGCGCGCGACAGCGGCGTCACCTTGTTGCGCTTGCCGGTCCCGTGACTGGGATCGACGATGATCGGCAGGTGGCTCAAACGCTGCACCGCCGGCACGATGCTGAGGTCGAGGGTGTTGCGCGTATGGTCGGCGAAGGTGCGCACGCCGCGCTCGCACAAAATCACGTTGTAGTTGCCTTCGCTCATGATGTACTCGGCAGCCATCAGCAACTCTTCCAGCGTGGCTGCCATGCCGCGTTTCAGCAGCACCGGCTTATGTGCCCTGCCCGCGCGCTTCAGTAGGGAATAGTTCTGCATGTTGCGCGCGCCAATCTGGATAACGTCGGCGTACTTCTCCACCAGTTCGAGCGATTCGTTATCGATGGCCTCGGTGACGATCAGCAGGCCAAAGCGGTCGCGAACTTCCGCCAGGATCTTCAGGCCCTCCTCAGCCAGACCTTGAAACGTATAGGGAGAGGTGCGCGGCTTGTAGGCGCCTCCGCGGAAGAAGCGGGCGCCGGCGCGGGCCACGCACTCGGCGGTAGCGAATGCCTGATCGCGAGATTCGATGGCGCACGGTCCGGCGACAACCGCTACCTCCTCGCCTCCGAAGGTCGCATCAGAATTGGGGAAGCGCACTACCGTGTCTTCTTCTTTCAAGTCGCGGCTGACAAGCTTGTAAGGCTTGCTGACGCGGATGACCTCCTGCACCCCTTCCATCTCGTCGAAGGTGCCGGTCTCGACCTCCAACTGGTTGCCGGTGATGCCGATGGCGGTGCGCTGGGCGCCGGGAATGGCGTGGGCGCGCAGACCCAGCGACTCGACCTTCTTGCAAACGCGCCTCACCTGCTCTTCGGAAGCGTGCGCCTTCATGACGATAAGCATCGGGGACCCCTTGTTTCCGTGCCCCATAGTGTATCGCGGAAGGCGCGCCGCTGGGAACGAAAAGGCAGGACGAACCTAACCGGCGCAAGATTCGCCGGCAAAGTTTCGCCAATACCAAAGGGCACAGCCCGCAGACTGTGCCCTTTGGTTCGCTTGTGTCAACTGGCCCGTTACCATCATGCCGGCGGTACGCCCAACCTGGCGCTCGCTATCCCGCCGACGCCGTGCTCCGCAAAACCCAACCCTGCTAATGGTCTGCGATTGAATCCAGCCAATCGCGCAACCTGAAGCTTGGCGATCCGCGCTCTCGCCCCTCGCCGCGGACCGAAGCCTGGAAACAAACTTTCGCCTTATGCGTAATGCGCGGCGTTCTTCTCGATGAATTCCTGCTTGTCGGCCGGGACCTCATCCACGATGAAAATCGAATTGGTCGGGCACACCGGGACGCAGGCGCCACAATCGATGCAGCCTTCCGGGTCCACATACAGTTGGGTTGCCGCTTCGAAGTTCTCTTCGTCCTTCTTGGGATGGATGCAGTCGGTCGGACAAGCTTCGACGCACAGTTCATCTTTGGTGCAGGTGTCGGTAATGATGTATGCCATGATTGCGGTCTCCAATTTGGTAGTCTTGCTGCCACCCTCATCGCGACAGCCCGGCGTTGTTTCCGCCAATCCCAATGTACAAATACCTCGACCACCAAGGCGGTGATATCAATCACTCCCCTGTTGTGAGCTAGCGCACATCGCACCCCAGACGTTATCGGACCGGCGCGGTGGGCAGCGCAATCTTGTTCTTTGAAAACCCTTCAACGTAGTGCTCTTCTGGCATTCCCTTCATTGCCATCGCGATCGGCTTGTTTTGACCACGGATCTTCACGGATGAACACGGATCGGGGTTTTGAATTTTTCAATCCGTATTTATCCGTGAAATCCGTGGTTGATTTCGTTTTTCTCTGTGCCACGTAACGTCGGCGGTGCGGGGCGCCGTTTGGCAGTACAGTTGCTATTTCCTTACTGTAATTATCCAGCAAAGCCAGCTAAATGGTGGAAATACGACGCGGCCACGGACGGCACAGGGTAATTTGTGCATCCTACGTGTGAATTCTCGACGGCCCGCGCCCTCCGCTATAATCGGCCATCCGGCTTCGCTAATCTTCGAAGGAGCTAGTGAATGCACGCGGTTAAAAAAACGAGAGTTCTGGTCGTCGACGATGAGCAAGTCATCGCCGATACTCTCGCCAAGATTCTCGATCTCAATGGCTATGAAGCTTCGGCGGTTTACACCGGGACAGCGGCGGTGGCGAGCGCAAGGTCGCTCCGGCCGGACCTCATCATCAGCGACGTCATCATGCCCGACATGGACGGCATCCAGGCTGCGATCAGCATCCGCGGCTTTTTGCCGGACTGCAAGATCCTGCTTTTCTCAGGACAAGCTGCCACCGCCGGCCTGCTGGAAGATGCGCGCGCCCAGGGACACGAGTTCGAAATCCTCGGCAAGCCCGTTCATCCTTCTGACCTGCTGGCAAAATTGCGGGGATGAACAGGACCTGTCCTCCCACAATCTCCCTTCGCACCCAACTCGCCGAGCCGGGCATCCAACCAGACACGATCTTTGGTTCAAGGACCTGATGAAAACTTCGGAAGTTCTACACGCGTGGGGCGCGATCCTCGCCGGACGCCGCCCCTCATTGTCCATCGAACTCACCCGCGAATGTCCGCTTCGCTGTCCCGGTTGTTACGCCTACGAAGACGCACACCTGGGCACGGCCGGGGTAACCTTGCGCCAGCTTTCCGACAGCAAGGGCAGCGCCCTGGTGCAAGGTGTTCTTCGCGTGGTTGAGGAGCACCGCCCGCTGCACTTGTCCCTGGTAGGCGGAGACCCGCTGGTGCGTTATCGCGAGCTGCTGGAACTGCTGCCCGAGTTGGACCGTCGCGGCATCCACGTCCAACTGGTGACCAGTGCGTTCCGCGAGATTCCCGCCCAATGGAACGCGCTGTCGCGTTTGAACATTGTGGTCTCGGTGGACGGATTGCCGCCGGAGCATGATGTCCGCCGCAAGCCGGCAACCTATGAGCGCATCTTGAAGTGCATCGCTCGCAGCCGCGTCAGCATTCATTGCACCATCACCAGCCAGATGATGCAGCGCAAAGGTTACCTGGAAGAGTTCGTCAAGTTCTGGAGCCTGCGCAAAGAGACCAAACGTATCTAGTTCAGTATCTTCACACCGCAGAGAGGCGCCGTCGATCAGGAGATCCTGACCGTGCAAGAGCGGGCACGCGCGATCGCGGAATTATTGCGATTACGCGAAGTGTATCCGCTGCTCGACATGTACGCGTCCGCGATCAAGTAATTCGCGCACCCCCCTGCTTCGCCCCGGGACTGCATCTTTGCGAGCACCACCACCACCATTTCAGCCGATTTGAAAACCCGGGTCACCCCCTGCCAATTCGGTGGCGACCCCGACTGTTCGCAGTGCGGCTGCATAGCAAGCATGGGCTTGGCCGCACTTGGCCACCACCAGCTCCTTCCCGGCATTACTTCGGGGCAGATCTTCACCGTCTCCAGGCTGATCGGGCAGAGCGTAAGCGCGCTGCGGTCCTTTGGCCAATCGGACGAAGTTCCCGTTGAGCCCGAGGTGGAAGAGTCGACCCGGGCTGCCTAGGCCAAACACTAGCCGCGCAGCGGCGAGATGGGTCTAGGGCGGGGCGTGAGGGCGTGGGTGAGAACGAAGCTTGGTATTTGCCAGCGGAAAATCCAGCGCCGGAGGCGTGGCATAGTCTAGCCCACCACGGAGCCGCAGGCGGAGTGCTGGGTAAAGTGGGGAATAGATACGAGTCCCGTAGGGACGACAGAGGCTCTCACACACTCTCGTGAGCCCCGGCGACGATCATGGGTGACGGGAGCCGCAGAGCGGCGGCACCTGTTGCGACAGAGTCTTTTCAGCCCCGTGTTCCGGCTCCTTATTTTTGTCATCACGAGTGGGCTTTTAGCCCGCGAGGGATCTGCTTTGGTGGTCTGCTTGGCTACGGCTACCGCCGCTAAAACTGCTTTTTCAATCCCATCCTTGCGACATGACTGAAGAGGCTACCTAAGAAAGGCGCGTTCGCGTAGTGCGGGCCTCAACCTGGGTTATTCATGAACTTGAAGCTGTCGTCCTGAGCGCCGCGCCCGCAAAGAATTTCCGACCCGCTGCTTTTGCGGGTCGGGCGGGCCCGAAGTCGAAGGACCCCTATTATCGGCGGGACACGATGTGGCAGCTCGGCACAGCAACGAATTTGGGATTGCTTGCGGTCAAAGGGGTCCCTCGACTCCTCGGTCGCCACGGCGACCTCGTCGCTCGGGATGACAGGTCAAACTAAGTGCGCCCATGAATTATCCACCAGTGTGATATGCCAGTAGCGTCCACTCCACGTGCCGACGATCCAACGCCGTAGGCGTGGCATAATCTAGCCCAGCACGCAGCCGCAGGCGGAGTGCTGGGTAAGGTCTTCGCACGCAGCCTCGTCCCCCGCGAGGTGCCTCGAGAAGGCATCTTCCGCAGCCCCTGAATCCATGTCCTTCGCCGCTCGCTTGTGTCTACCTGGATAGTTTGGTACATCGTTACCATGACAGAACATGGTGACCTCGTCGTCGAACGCGTCCAGACCGGCGTCCGTATGGAGAAACGCCTGCTCAAGGTGCTGAAGGGACTGGCGGAGCTGAAAGACCTTACGCTCGGCGATTTGCTGGAGGGAATCGTGCTGCACGCCTTCGAGGGCAAGGCGCCGTTTTCTCCCGCGACCTTGAAGGAGATCGAATAGCTTCGAAAAATTTATGGCCTCACTCTCAAGGCCACAGACAGCCATAAGCTCAAGGAGCGCCAGCGATGAATCGAGAACTGGCAATCAGCGCCGTTATGTTGTTCGCCGCCGTAACCACGTCCACTGCCCAGCAGCCGGCAGCATCCACGGAGGGTACGCCGCTCCACACCCGCACCGAATTCAGCTTCACGGTGGACGCGCCCTTCGATCAAGTCGCGCCCCTGTTTGGCGCGGACGAGGAGCGCAAATGGGCAGCGGGCTGGAATCCACAGTTCATCTATCCCACTCCTGCGCGCGATCAGCAGGGCATGGTGTTCAAAGTTGCGCATGGACAGTTCACCAGCGCGTGGGTCAACACGGCGCTCGATCTGGCGGTCGGACACATTCAGTACGCGTACGTGCTGAACGACGCCATGGCCGTGCTGATCGACATTCACCTGACGCGCCAGAGCGCCCAGAAGACGGGAGTGACGGTCGTCTATGAACGCACCGCGCTGCTGCCCGAAGCGAACGAGCATGTTCAACATTTCACCAAGAGCGATGCAGGGGCAGGCAAGGAGTGGGGTGATGCGATCAACAGTTACTTTGCCAAAGCTCGTGTGACAGGCCAGCAGAAATAATATTCAGGTGTCATCCTGAGCGAAGGGAGGTCGCTTTGCGACCGAACGCAGTCGAAGGACCCCTATGGCGCGCAGGATCGTGCAGCAATAGGGGTCCTTCGACTCGTCGCTGCGCTTCTCGCTCAGGATGACAGCGCAATATTTTGTGGCGTTCTCGCGAAGAGCGAATGGCGAACAGCGAACAGCGGCTTCCCTACAGCTCTCTGCGCCCCTCCATCGCCTTCTGCATGGTGACTTCGTCGGCGTACTCGATATCGCTGCCCACGGGAACGCCGGTAGCAATGCGAGTGACCTTTACCGACGCCGACTTGAATAATCGCGAGAGATAAGTCGCCGTGGCTTCGCCTTCGACCGTGGGGTTGGTTGCGACGATCAACTCGTCCACCTCTCCCGACTCCACTCGTTTCACCAGATTGCCGATGCGCAACTGTTCCGGACCAATGCCGTGCAGCGGTGACAGCGCGCCGTGCAGCACGTGGTAGACGCCGTTGTAGTGCCGCGTCTTCTCGATGGCGGCGATATTAGTCGGCTCCTCGACCACGCAAACCAGCCGCAGGTTGCGGGTGGCGCTGGTGCAATAGGCGCAGGGATCGACGTCGGTGATGTTGTTGCAGACGGAGCACAGGTGCAGGCTGGCTTTCACCTCGCGAATGGCGTCGGCCAGCAACTGCGCGTCTTCATCGCTGGAGCGCAGGATGTAAAACGCGAAGCGCTGTGCGCTCTTGCCGCCCACGCCGGGCAGCTTTTTCAATTCTTCAATCAGTCGAGCCATGGGCTCGGCAAATCGTGTCATGTGACCTCAGGGGCCGAAGCCCGTATGCAATTGGAAAACGGCCGGTCAACGCGGAACCTCAACCTGGATTATTCGTGAGGATCTCACGCTTTGAAGGGGCACGGCTTCAGCCGTGCCGTAAGCTGCTGTCATTCATGGTGGCTTTAGCCACTGAGGGACTTCGGTTTTCAGACGAAGTGCGAATTCCCTCAGGGGCTGAAGCCCAACTCGCCACACTCATAACGGCACGGCTGAAGCCCAACTCGCCACACTCATAACGGCACGGCTGAAGCCGTGCCCCTTCAAAGCTACCGGTTCAGATGAATAATCCAAGTCGAGGCCCACCCCACCGCCGCTCTCACATCCCCGGCAAACCCATCCCCCCGAACATGCCGCCCAGGTTGGACTTCAGCGCCTCATCCACTTTGCGCGACGCCTCGTTCACCGCAGCGGTCACCAGGTCCTGCAGCATCTCGATGTCGCCCGATTTCACGACTTCGGGCTCAATCACGACGCTCAGCAATTGCTTCTGACCGGTCATCTTCACGGTCACGCTGCCGCCGCCGGACGAGGCTTCAATAATGACCTGCTGCATTTTTTCCTGCAGCTTCTCAGCCTGCTGCCGCGCCTGCGCCAGCATTTCCTGCAAATTAAATCCGCCCATGAGCTCTCCCAATCTCAGCCGCGATCTTTGTGGTCGATCACGGTGCGAATCTCGGCGCCAAATTTCTCCTGCATGCGCTGCACGATGGGATCGGCCGCCGCGCGACTGCGCGCTCCCGCCCCGTTGCTTGGACGCGGCGCTGCCGGCTTCGACGCGACCTGCGTACCGCCGCTCACCATCTTGAACTTAAGCGGCCTGCCCGCGGCCTTGCTCAGCGCAGCTTGAATCACGCGCTTCGGCGCCGGTCCCAGCGCCACGTCAATCAGTACCTGCGACATGGCGACCGTAACGGAGACGTCCAGGCCACGCACCGACCACTCCGCTTCCTCAAGGTTGTGCGCCAGCATCTGCTGCCCAGCATCTTCCAGGGCGGCCAGCACTGCCTCGCGCGCCAACTCCACCGTGAACTCATCGGTCCTTGCTTGCGCATCTGTCTCAGGCTCGAGGGCGATGGCTGTCGCGACACCGGCATCCATCCCGGGCGACGCGCTGTCCAGTAAGCTGTCCGCCTCTACCGTCGCGCTCGAGGTTAGAACCGGCGCGGGAGCGCTTCGTTGCTTGGCGAAGTCCGGCTGGGCTTCTGCTTTGGGTTCGCTCTTACGCTTGCGATCTGCCTCGAACGGAGAAGGCCGCGTGAACGGCGATGCCGCGGGCGCCCGCGACGATTGTGGTTCCACCTCACTGGTCGCCCGAGAGAGCACGCTCGATCGCGCAACGGGAGAAGTCACCGACCGCGAGCTTGCGCCTCCTGCTCGCGACGGCGATCCCGACGCAGCCGCTTTCCCCGCTTCTCCGCTCAGCAATTCTTCCAGCGGCAACAAACGCTGGGCATGTACCAGCTTCAGCAGGCCTAACTCCAGATGGAAGCGCTGCTCCTGCTTGTAGCCCAAATCGCTGTGGGTACGCAGCATGATCTGCATGAAGCGCGCCAGGTCTTCCTCGCTGAAGCGTTCCGCCACGCGCGATACTCGTGCGCGCTCGTCGGAGGAAATCTGCAGCACCGGCGAATCGCTCCCCGCCACCTTTGCCACCATCACGTTCCGCAGGAAGCGCAACATCTGCCGGGCAAAGTGCTGCGCGCTCTGTCCTTCCACCAGCAGCCGGTCGATGGCCCGCAACACGTCCGCGCTAGAATTCCGCGCGACCGCGTCCATCACGTCTTCCAGCACATCCGAGGAAACCGTTCCCACCAGCCCGCGCACCACATCGCCACTCAGCGTGGTGCCGCAACAAGCGATGGCCTGGTCCATGATGCTGAGCGCGTCGCGCATGGAGCCGTCGCCCACTTCCGCCAGCATGGCCAGCGCGCTCTCGTCGTATTCAATGCCCTCCTGCCTGGCGATATCGCGCAGTTGCTGCACGATGTCGTCGAAGCGCACAGCGTGAAAGCTGAAGTGCTGGCAGCGCGAGCGGACGGTCTGCGGAATGTCTTCCGGCTGGGTCGTCGCCATCATGAAAACGATATGGCTGGGCGGCTCTTCCAGGGTCTTCAGCAGCGCATTGAAGGCGGCGTCGGTGATCTGGTGCGCCTCGTCGAGAATGTAAATCTTGAAGCGGTCGCGCGCCGGACGATAGCGCGCGGCTTCGCGCAACTCGCGAATCTCGTCGATGCCACGGTTGGTGGCCGCGTCGATCTCGATCACGTCCACCGCGTTGCCGGCGCGGATTTCGACGCACGAATCGCAAACCCCGCACGGCTCCGGCACGGGATGGTCCTGCGACTGGCAATTCAGCGCCATCGCCAGAATACGCGCGATGGTTGTCTTGCCAATGCCGCGGTGGCCGCTGAAGATGTAGCCGTGGGCGATGCGTCCCTGCGAAATGGCATTCTTCAGCGTGCGGGTGACGTGTTCCTGCCCGATCACCTCGGAGAACTTTTGTGGACGGTATTTGCGCGCCAGAACCTGATAACTCATGGCAGGGGAAAACTTGATTATACGGTGTGGCACGGTGGAACGGGAACGGGACAGGAGAGGATTGTGTCTAAGTTCGCGTCTTGAGGAATAAGCAGCAGCGACGTTTCGGAATGGGTCCATCCTGCAACTTGCCACGAGTGAGGTTTTTCCGTACCCTAAGCCCGATGGAAGTACACCTCACTCCCGACCAGGAAGCGCAGCTTGCGCAGATTGCCACCAACGCAGGCACCGACGCCGAGCGATTAGTGAAGGATGCCGTCTTGCGTCTGCTTGAAGGAACTGCGGGCTTCCGTGCCGTCCCTCCCGGCAGCGTGCTTGCCGAGATGCGTGCGTTCCGCGCCCGCGTCAAACCCGACCCCGAAGGCTGGACAACGCGCGACTACGTCCACTATCGCCGCCGCTAGAGCGGTTTAGTTATTTGTGTAGTCTAGGTGCCGCCGGCTGAAGCCGGCTCGGAGGTGAAGGATCAGCGGGAACGCGGCGCTGAAGCGCCGCTCTACCCGTGCTCGCTCGACTACAGTAATTCTTAAACTGCTCTAACGCCACGGCTGAAGAGGCTGCTGAAAAAGTCGGAAAAGCAGATCCCTCGCGGGCTGAAGCCCACTCGTGATGACAAAAAATAAAGGGCTTGGACGCGGCGCTAAAGCGCCGCACTACCCGAACGTCGCTTTTTTCGGCAGCGGCTGAAGCAGTCTCTCTTCCAGCCCTGGACGCCGGCCTGAAGGCCGGCTCTACCTGGGACACACCAATTCTGGAACCACGTCAGATCGCTGCGCAAACCGCCTTGACTTCTGTGTAAAGCTCCAATGCTTCGTGGCCCATCTCGCGGCCCCAGCCTGACTGCTTGTATCCGCCAAAGGGCAGGGCTGCGTCGAACACGTTGTAGCAGTTGATCCACACGGTACCGGCGCGCAGCTTCTCGGCAATCCGGTGGGCCTTGCTGATATCGCGAGTCCACACCGCCGCCGCCAGGCCGTACTCGCTCTGGTTGGCTTCGGCAATCAGCTTGTCGACATCGCGGAAAGGCATGGCACAAACCACCGGGCCAAAGATCTCCTCGCGAACCACTTTCATGTCGGGCTTGGTCTTTACCATCACCGTCGGCTCCACAAAATATCCCGAACCCGGCCGTTTGTGTCCGCCCACCACCGCTTCGGCGCCTTCACTGAGTCCGATCTCGAGATAACTACAGACGCGGTTCATCTGCTTTTCGGAGACCAGCGGCCCCATTGAGGTTTCAGGGTCGAAGCCGGGTCCTAGTTTGATCTTCTTGGCCTGCTCGGCCACCCCCTGCACCACGTGGTCGAAGATGCTCTGCTCGACGTACAGCCGCGATCCAGCGCAGCAGCATTGACCGTGGTTGAAGAAGATGGCACCCGCCGCTCCGGGAATGGTCGCCTTCATGTCGGCGTCCGCAAAGACCAGGTTGGGCGACTTGCCACCCAGTTCGAGGGAAACCTTCTTCAAGTTGCCGGCCGCCGCCTGCAAAATCAGCCTGCCAACTTCGGTGGACCCGGTGAAAGCGATTTTATCCACGTCAGGATGCGACGCCAGCGCCGCCCCTGCCGTCTCGCCGTAACCCGGCACCACGTTCACCACACCGTCTGGAAAACCGGCTTCCGCAATCAACTCGGCCAACAATAGCGCACTCAGCGGCGTCTGTTCTGCCGGCTTCAACACCACGGTGCAGCCTGTCGCCAGCGCCGGACCTAGTTTCCAAGCCGCCATCAGCAGCGGGAAATTCCAGGGGATGATCTGTCCCACCACTCCGACCGGCTCGCGCCGCGTGTATGCAAAGTACTTCACGTGCTTCGACGACGCTGAAATCGGGATCGTGTTGCCCTCGATCTTGGTGACCCACCCCGCCATGTAGCGGAACAGATCGGCCGCCAGCGGCACATCGGCGACGCGCGCTACCGACAGCGGTTTGCCGTTATCCAGACTTTCGAGCTGGGCAAGTTCTTCCAGGTGCTCTTCGATCAAGTCACCCAGCTTCCATATCAGGCGGCCACGCTGCGAGGCCGTCATCTCAGGCCAGGCGCCGCTCTCGAAAGCCTTGCGCGCCGCTTTCACCGCGCGATCAATGTCCTCGCGATCGCCTTCGGCAATCTGCGCCAAAACTTCTCCGGTAGCGGGGTTATAAGTCGGGAAGGTTTTCCCCGAGGCCGCCTCCACCCACTTTCCATCGATGAACATCTTGCGCGGCCTGCTGACAAATTCCTGAACACGATTGTGCATTTGCGCCGTACTAACTGCGGTAGACATAAACAACCTCCTGATGCCGAGTGCCGCCGCCGAAGCTGCGCGCTATCCATGGTCTTAGGAATGCTCGCGACGGAGCGACGGACGTCGAGCCCACGTGCCGCGCAAGAGTTTATCAGAGCTTGGACCTGGATGCTCCAAATGCGAGAGCAGCTGGCTGATTTTCGCGCGGGACTAGGCTCCGCTGGCTTGCGCGCGGGCCTGTTCCACCGTGGAGGCAAAAGTGAAGAGTTGATCTACCTTCGTAACTTTCAACGAGGTACTAGTGCGGATGAACCGAGTCCGTGCTCGACGGCATCTGCGAGTGCGTCGTACCGTTGCTACGCGAGGCGTTTAAATTTGCGTCATGGCCGCGCGCCGCGGACGAGTTGCCAGCGGAAGATATCCGTGTTTGCGTAGGGCTTCCTGAGGACGCCAAGCTCTGGTGCTTAGCCTGGACAGGCGGATGAAAGACGTGATGGTCACGCTCTTGATAGCGCTGCGCCGAAAGCGGCATCGCCAACAGGAGGGTCATTGCGACGACTAAAATCTTCACTGGATCCGGGGTACTCATGGGTTGTAGAGGTACTGTAAAGCTATCACAATTTAAGGCATAGCGGCGCACGTGTCCACTGGAAATCGCCGTCACGCCTGCTACTTTCGCGGTAGCCCTATAGAGGGTGTGCGGAGAATTGTGCCGTCCCTGAAGGGACTCGGATCTAATTCCCACTTTACCCAGCACTCCGCCTACGGCGCTGGATTTTGCGCCATCGTTCCCCCGAGCCAACTCAAAACCAGTTCTCACGCACGCTCTTTATCCCGCGAGCCGGAGGGTTTGCGGCTGACCCTCCCAAACCGGTGCTCAAAGGTTCGCATGTCCACCCGCCCGCCTCGGAAGCGAACTCCCTCCGATTCGAGCAGGAAGCGCTGCTCCAGGGCCGATTCGCCACGCAGCGAAATCCGGCCTCCCGAGCCCAAAACTCGCTGCCACGGCAAGCCGCTCACCTGCTTCAGAACTCGTCCAACGTGGCGGGCACAGCGCGGATAACCAGGGGCTGCGGCGATTGCTCCATACGTGCTCACCCTTCCACGCGGAATCTTACGGATAGCGTCACAAACGGCATTCACCAGCGGCAATTTGGCAGGGCGCTCAAGTTTCATTCTTCACGTTAAGATACACCCATGGCTGAACCAACTCGCGATACGGTAGCGCGTTTCTCCGATCGGGCGGACGACTATGTCAAATATCGCCCGCATTACTCACCTGAGGTCGTGCAAGCTCTGCAACAAGCTTATGGACTACGCCCTCAGCACCTCATCGCCGACGTGGGTTGCGGTCCGGGCCTGTTGGCAAAAATATTTCTGGAGAACGGCAATCGCGTCGTGGGAGTTGAACCCAATCGCGAAATGCGCATTGCTGGCGAGAACTACGTGGCAGGCCATCCCAATTTCAGCATGGTGGACGGCAGCGCCGAAGCCACCGGCTTGGCTGACGCGAGCGTCGACTTCGTCGTGGCCGGGCAGGCATTCCACTGGTTTAGGCCCGACGATACGCGCGTGGAGTTCGCGCGCATTGTGAAGCCGGAAGGTTGGGTCGTCCTGGTATGGCATGATCGCGACACCGAATCCACGCCATTCCTGCGCGCCTACGAAGATTTCGTGCGCCGCTATTCCACGGATTACGAGCAGGTCACGCACAAGTACCTGGCCAGCTACGACGCCTTGCAACGCTTCTTCGCTCCCAATGAGATGACGTTGATCCTGCAACACAACCAACAGACGCTTGAATTCGACGGTCTGCGCGGCCGATTGCTGTCCTCGTCATATGTACCCAAGGCAGGCGAAAAGTACGCAGCGATGATGCTCGAACTGCCGCGCCTCTTTTCGTCCCATGCCGAGAACGGCCACGTCATACTCGAGTACGACACCAAGATCTACTACGGACACTTGCAGCGATGAGCGCCGCCCAAGAAACTGCGACTGGCGCGGTGGTTCTGCGCACTGAGCACTTAGGACGCCGGGTGGGAGAAGTCTCCATCGTCACTGACATTTCCCTCGACGTACATCACGGCGAGATGCTGGGTGTCGTCGGGGCCAGTGGCTCCGGTAAAAGTTCTTTGCTGCGGCTGCTGAACCGCCTCGACGAGCCGACCACCGGCACCGTGTTCCTTAATGACCAGGATTACCGCCAGTTCTCGCCTCGCGAGTTGCGTCGACGCGTCGGCATGGTGACGCAGCGCCCCTTCCTCTTTCCCGGCAATGTGTCTGGCAACGTTCGCTTTGGGCCGCTGCAACGCAGCGAGGTGCTGGCCGACGAAGACATAGCTCGCTTGCTGGAGCGCGTAGGCCTGCCCGGTTTTGCCGGACGCGACGTCATCAACCTATCCGGGGGAGAACAGCAACGAGTTTCGCTGGCGCGAGCGCTGGCCAATCGTCCTGAGATCCTGCTGCTCGATGAGCCGACATCGGCCCTCGATGAGCGAGCGAAGTCGGGCGTCGAACAGTTGATTTGCATCCTGGTTAAGGACACATCACTGACCTGCGTGATGGTTACCCACGATCGCGACCAGGCGCGGCGCATGTCCGACCGGGTTGCGCTCATGGAGGCAGGTCGTCTCGTTCAATATGGAAAACCGGCGGAGGTGCTGGGTGCTTAAATCGCTCTTCCACACACAACTGACGCTTGGCTTGGCCCAAGCCGGCATCGCCTCGGTACTGGCTCTGGCGGTGGTCCTGCTGGCGCGACGCCGCAACATTCATCTGGAGAGCGACGCCGCCATTGCGCTGTTGCGTGGCATTGTGCAGATTGTCGCGGTCGGATCGATCCTGGCTCTGCTGCTAAAGAGCCCGCGCTGGACGAGCGTCTTTCTGCTCACCGGCATGATCATTGCGGCTGGGTCCATTTCGGCCAAGCGAGCCAAGAACATACCCGGCGCGCGCAAAGTGTCCACGTATTCGATTGCCGCCGGCGCGGGATTGGTCACCGCCATCATGACTTGGGCAGGAGTGATCGATACCGCCATCACCTCGCTCATCCCGGTGGGCAGCATGATCATTGCCAACGCCATGAACACCAATGGACTGGCATTGAACCGCTTTCGTTCGGAAGTGCTGGCCCATGCCGGCGAGATCGAAACCGCGCTCGCGCTGGGCGCCGCGCCCGAGCACACCGTCGCGAGCTATGCCGAGTCGAGCATCCACGCCTCGCTCATTCCGGCCATCGACAATCTGCGCTCGCTGGGGATTGTGTGGATTCCGGGGCTGATGACGGGAATGTTGCTCTCCGGTTCCGATCCGCTGTACGCAGCGATCTATCAGTTCGTGGTGATCGCGATGATCCTCGCGTCGTCGGGGCTGACTTCCCTGCTAAGCACGATGATGATCCGCAACCACGCGTTCTCGGCCGCCGAGCAGTTGGTGTTGAAAAGCAGTGGCCAGGGGTTAGGGGTTAGTTAAACCGAAGTTCCGCTAAGAATTAGGACTAAATTTTCCGGCAACTGCCTCATTTTCAAGCCTGTAGCGCGCAAGTATCAGCCATAATCAGTGGCAATATGTTCCCATGTAATTAACATTATTGTTCTTTACTTATATGCT
>DATCCF010000116.1:0-10014 GCA_036511435.1 Terriglobales bacterium
CTGCGCTCCGCCAAGGCCCGCAGCGTGGAGGCTCTGGAGGACGCCATCGCGGAAGCCCTGGCAGCGATTACTGCCGAGAACGCCTTAGCTTGGTTCTCTCATTGCGGGTATGGTCTACAATAACGCTGAAAATGCTCTAGAATCCACCGGCCGGAGGCACGCGGGGTGCGCAGGAAGATCGAACACTGCATCGCGAAACGAGGCTTTCGGCCTTCGCTCGCCGCTGTAGGGAAGGGTTGGCTTGAGGGAATCGCCCCTATGAGGCGGTATAGCCGGCATGTTTTCTGGTATTGCAACCAAAGTACCACACAGCCGAATGCGGTTCGGGTGGCCAGATGTGGGTAACATGGTTGAAACGAGCGGCTTACAAGGGTAGTTCCCAGCAGAGGTCGTCTCCTTTTAACCGGAGGCGACGCGCAACAGGTGCACACTGTTGCGCATTAACAGAAGGGAATTCTCTTATCCGGCTTGCCGGGGACGGATATCGTATTGGCGAATCTTGTAGAGTAGCGCCTTGTAACTGATGTTCAACTGGGTGGCCGCCCGCTTGCGGTTCCACGCCGTTTCTTCCAGCACTTGGGCGATGACTTCCATCTCGGCGCCGTTCTTCAGATTGCGAATCATTTCTTTGAGGTCGGGCGGTGGTGGCGGCTGCCGCTTTTCTTCCATGCGCACCACAATTCCGGTTTGCGGATCGCGCGAAGTGCCCTGCTGCAACTCGGCGATCGCCGCCGACTCATCTCCCAGCACCAGGTAGCGCTTGACAAAATTTTCCAGCTCGCGGATGTTGCCGGGCCAGGGATAGTTCTCGCAAGCCTGCACCAGCCGCGGGGAAATGTTCAGGGGAGCACAGGCGTAGCGGTCCGCGAGATGGATCATGAAGTGGCGCAGGATCATGGGGATTTCTTCGCGCCGCTCGCGCAACGAAGGCATGCGCAGAACGAAGCTGTTCAAGCGGTAATAAAGATCTTCGCGGAACGCTTTTTGCGCGATAGCCTGGGGCATGTTGATGTTGGTGGCCGCCAGCACCCGGACATCCACCTTGACGGTAGTACGCCCACCCAATCGCGAAAACTGGCCATCCTGTAAAACCTGGAGCAGCTTGGCCTGCAGGGCCGAGGACATCTCTCCGATTTCGTCGAGCAGCAGCGTGCCCTTGTTGCAGAGCTCAAATTTGCCGGGCTTGGACTTAACGGCGCCGGTAAAGGCCCCCGGCTCATAACCGAATAATTCGCTCTCCAGCAGTTCGCTGGGCATGGCGGCGCAGTTCACCTTCAAAAAGGTGCGGTGCGAACGATCGGAATACTTGTGAATCAGGTGGGCCAATACCTCTTTGCCGGTACCGCTTTCGCCGAGCAGCAAAACGGGGAAATCGAAGCGCGCCACCTGCATGGCTTGGGCGCGAAGCTGGCGCATTTGCGGGGTAGCCGAGAAAAAGAAGACGCCTTCGCTCACTTCAATGGCTTCGCCCGCGCCCGGGCCACCCGGTTCCATATTCTCCAGGCAGAAGCGCAGGACCTCGCTCATCTCTTCCTTCTGCACCGGTTTGGAAAGATAATCCTGGGCGCCGAGCCGCATGGCCTGCGCCACCTTGCGGGTATCGCGAACGCAGGACAGCATGACTACCTTGGTCGAAGGACGGACTTCGCGGATGCGCTGCAAAGTCTCCAGTCCATCCCCGCCGGGCATGACCATATCGAGCAGCACCAGGTCGGGACTGACCCGTTGCACCTTTTCAACAGCTTCGGCCCCGTTGCACGCCGTCGTGACCCGATAGGAGTCCAGCTCCAGCACGGTCTGGAGATACCGCAGCATGCTCGGCTCGTCGTCCACCACAAGGATGTGGCCTGCGCTCATCGATCCTCCGCAACACGTTTGGGTGAGGGATTCAGCAAAAGCAGAAAGGAAAACTTGCTGCCGTTACCGGGCTCGCTCTCGACCCATATTTTTCCGCCTGCCACCTGCACCAGACGGCGCGCGATGGACAGACCCAGCCCATACCCTTCCGTCCGCACTCCCTCGCGCGTCAGGCGGAAGTACTCATCGAAGACTTCCTGCTGGAATTCCGGCGCGATGCCCGGTCCGGTGTCCGAGACCGAGATGCGACAGCAATTCGGTGCATGGACCTTTTGTCGGCGACGCTCCACCTCAGGCTGGCGCTGAATCGTCCGCCGCTCCCAGAAATAAGGCTCGAGGTGCAACCATACCGTGCCCGACGAAGGCGTGTACTTCATGGCATTGTCCAGAAGGTTCGAAACCACGTGCTGCACTTTGTAGTAGTCGAAGGGGAAGGGCTGCAGCCGGTCGTTGGGCAAGAAATAGAATGCAATGGCTTTGTCCTGGAAACGCTGCGCCCAAACTTCGGCGATCTCGCGGATACAGGCATTGATGTCACCCACCTCGTACTGCATTTCAAAGCGATCGACTTTGAGCGAGGTGTAGGTGAGCAGGTTCTGGATGAAATTAGAAAGCCGCACACCGTTGGCCTGCATGTCGGTGAGTACTTCAACCTGGCGAGGATTCAGCGGTCCGAGCTTCTGCGCCAGCAGCAGTTGCAGATATCCCCCCATGATGGCGAGTGGTGTTTTCAGCTCGTGGGCGGCGGTGGCCAACGCATCGCGGCAACAGCTGCAATGTTGTTCCTCGCTGACCAGCTCGAGCATGTGCTTCACTGGCGACATTTTCGCCGATTGCATGGGAACGGCATCCTTCCTTTCCCTCGACAGCGGCAATGCTTCCCCCGTTTTCTCCATCAGGTTCCCCGAACTTTGTTCCACAGGCATACTCTCGACAAAAATGGCCACAGAGTTTAACGCAGTCCAGTCCTCGGGGGAATAGAGCAGAAGCACTCTACAAGGGGGAGAACTGATCTTACCGCAACCGGCTGACTTGTCAACAAAATTTCGCGTTAATTTTCGCCTAAAAGCGCAAGATAGTTGCCTTTTTGGGAATGACTTTGCAGTCCAGCGAGGCATTCTTCTTCTCCCAAACCGCAAGAGTTTGCGATGTTCACGATTTTGCCATTCCAAGCCGTTCTCTCGTATGTGTAACAAATAATGCGAGTTGCCTCGATTTCCGGTTTGGCTATTGAGGTGCGTGATTAGTTTTTAACATTAGGAGGTGGCAGTGCGTCGAACCGCATCCGTCGCCGAGCGCCGCGGCTGGGAGCGACTGCCTATCTCGATTCCTTTTTTTGTTCGCGGAAGCAAGGCCGAGGGCGAAGACTTCCTGGAGTTTGCCACAGCGTTGAACTTGTCTGCAGGCGGCTTGCTGCTGGCGACCCGCCGTTACCTTGAGCCCGGTACCCACATCTCGCTGGAAATTCCCGTCGCTCTGCTCAACAAGGCCCAGCTTCCACGATCCGTGTCCCTGCTGCACGCTACCGTGCTGCGCTGCACCCCCGACCGCCAATACTTCCTGCTCGGCCTGCAATTCGAGGAGCCTCTTCTGAACCAGCAGCCTGGCTTGGAGGCGGGCAAGTCCCGCTCCGCAGGGAAAGAGAGTTCCTCCAAGTGAAAATGTTTTCACACTCGCAAGCGCAAAATGCTTCTCTTTGAGTTCGTTCCGAATTATTTTTGACTCATCCTTTGCATATATAAGCTATAGTAAATAAATCATATAAAAACAAAGTGCGCATTTTATTGCGATGTGCACGAACTTGGCGTAAGAAATGCAATTCATTGGTACGCCGATATCTCTTAGTGACGCGAGGACACGAGATGCCATTAGTGGCGGGCTCGAACAGCGAAAGCGCGATCACGGTCCAACAGCTTCCGCCGGAACCGGTCATCTTTGGCCAGACACCCGCGATGCGCGATGTCAGGCAGAAGCTCGAGCGAGTCGCTGGGGCGAATCTCTCCGTACTCATCTCGGGCGAAAGCGGTACCGGAAAAGACATCATTGCCAGGCTGTTACACCTCTACTCGCCGTGGGCGAATGGTCCCTTTGTGAAGGTGAACTGTCCGGCGATCCCGGGAACCCTACTGGAAAGCGAACTGTTCGGTTACGAAAAAGGCGCATTCACCGGGGCCTACAATCCCAAGCCTGGCCGGGTCGAAATGGCGCACCGGGGCACTCTCTTTCTGGACGAGATTGCAGAACTGGACGCGGCGTTGCAGGCCAAGCTTCTGCAGCTTTTGCAGGATGGCCAATTCAGCCGGATTGGTGCGCAGGAGGACAAGAAGGTCGAGGTGCGGGTGGTGTGCGCTACTAACCGCGAATTGCACGAGGAGATCGAGCACGGAAACTTCCGGCCCGACCTATTTTACCGCATCGCCACCATGACCATCCATTTGCCGCCGCTGCGCGAGCGGGCAGCGGACCTGCCGGTCATCAGCGATTACCTGCTGCAGTACTACAACGAGAAGCTCAATGGCCGGGTGGTGATGGTGCGCCCTGCCCTGATGGCCAAAATGCAGCGTTATTCGTGGCCGGGTAACATCCGCCAGCTCGAGAACCTGATCAAGCGCTACGTGGTCATGGGCACGGAAGATGTTATCTTGAGCGAGTTGCTCCAGCCCAATGAGCGCGATGCGGTTACCAGTCTGATGCTGGATGGACCGGTTTCACTCAAGAAATTGACCCGGCAGACAGTCCGCAAATTGGAAGCACGTATTATTCTTAATGCACTTCATGCTAATAACTGGAACCGAAAGAAGGCGGCGCGCTCGCTCGACATCAGCTATCGCGCATTGCTCTATAAGCTCAAGGAAGTGGGGATCCCGCAACGGCGCTCCAGTTCCGCGAGCAAACCCGAAGAGGATGGGAAGGCCGAGTAACCCGGACCGAGGTGGAGTCATGCATTCGCAAAGACAGGCATTTGGAAGTCCCGCAATCTTAACCATGGTCTTGCTGGTTCTGCTTGGCGCCTGGGCGCACCCAGCGCAAGGGCAGAACGCAAGCAGTTCCTCCAGCCCAAGTAAACCAGTGATCCCCGCCAACTCAGCGGAGACTCCGAAGGACGTGGCCAACGCCGCGCAACCTACGGCCGCCGGCACGCTTCCCCCACGGGTTGCACAAGTCCGGCCGGACACCTACATTATCGGCTCCGATGACATGTTGTCGATCAATGTGTGGAAGGAACCCGAGATGTCGAAGGCGGTTCCGGTTCGCCCTGACGGAATGATCTCGCTACCATTGCTGGGGGAGATCAAGGCTCGGGGACTGACACCAGTACAATTGGAAGACCAGATCAGCGATTTGCTGAGGAAGATCATGTCGGACCCGCAGGTGACGGTGATTGTCACCCAAGTAAATAGCTTGAGCTATAACATTGTGGGTCAGGTTGCGAGGCCGGGATACTTTTCGCTCACTCGCCCTATGACCGTGCTGGATGCCATAGCGCTCTGCGGCGGCTTTAGGGATTTCGCGAAGCAGAAGAAGATATACGTGCTTCGTAAGGGCCCGGACGGGAACGAGCACCGGCTCAAGTTCAACTACAAAGAGGTAATTAAGGGCAAGAATATGGCTCAGAACATTGAGCTTCGTCCGCACGACACCTTGGTCGTCCCATGAGAACGGAAAGCGCAAGAAAAAAGAGGAGGAGGCTATGAAACGTCAACTCGGCCTATCCCTGGTTGTTTTGGCAATGCTAGTGGTGCCGCCGGCCTGGTCGCAGACCGGTAACGATCAATCGCAGAACGGTTCTACGGACCAGTCGCAGAACGGTTCTACGGACCAATCGCAGACCGGTAACGATCAATCGCAGAACGGTTCTACGGACCAATCGCAGAACGGTTCTACGGACCAGTCGCAGCAGTCATCCACTGGTCCCCAAGTGGCTTACACACATCCTGAACAGCTGCCCCCATTGACGTTGCTTAACGAAGTCACAGCCAACACTGGTATTAAGCTCAACATGACGACCGGAGGGTTAACGAATTACATCTCGCAGTCCGGCTCGTCCGGTAACTACTGGGAGACCCTGGGCAGGATCGGAGGTGGCGTCCAGATAACGCAGATTCGTCCCACCTTGATGTGGAACCTCCAGGGCAACGGGGGGGGGTCGCTAATGGCCCTGTCGTCGCGGGGTTCTTCGAATTACTTATCAGTGAATCAGACGGCGGGCGCCAATATCGAATGGCAGTTTAGCCGGCGCTGGCAGTTGGCGGTGCATGATCGCTACCTTTACACGAACGACCCGTTCGAGCCGTACTTGACCATTGAGGGTACGCCCACTTTCAACAATCCCAATCCCGTTATCTACATACCTCAGGCCGTAACCCAGCAGAACGCGGGTTCGGTTGACCTGACCTACACGATGACCGAGCATGATAGCCTTGATTTTACGGGGGGTGAAAGCTTTCAACGCTTTTACAACACTACCCAGTCAGCCCAAGACTCGTACACGTACTCGGGAGGAGCCAACTATCAACATCAGTTCTCGGCGAGGCTCGCAGCCGGTGGCGGATACAGCTTCACCGCCCTGGATTTCGGACATGGTCTATCGCGCTCCGGAATTCAGACGATAATCGGGTTCGTCAGCTATCAGTTGAGTCCGAACATGTACGTAAGCGGATGGGCCGGTCCTGAGTACACGGCGAGCAAGGACATTGTTCCAACGTTCTGTTTTCCGGGTTTTGGCTGTTTCGGTTATCACGCAACGTACCAGGCCCTGTGGAACGTAGCAGAAGGAGCGACTTTTGGCTGGTCGGGGACGCGAAACGCATTGCGTGTTGGATTCAGGCATCAAGTTTCCAATGGAGGCGGTCTCCTGGGCGCGGTACGGCTGTACCAGGTTACCGCCAGCTACCGGCGGCCACTGACCCAGCGCTGGAATTTCATTGCCGGCTTTTCGTATAACGACAGCCTGTCAGTATTGCAGTCCGGCCCCCCCACATTTCTTAGAGCGCTGCAAGGCACAGCGAGTTTCAGCCGAAATATTTCCCAGGCTTGGAATACAACTGTGTATTACGCGGCGATCCACTCGAATCAGAGATACGCTTTGCCCCAGCCATCAACTCTGGGCGCCAATGGCGTCGGAATTACGCTCCGGTACTCCTGGGGCCACTCACTTGGAAGGTGATTCATGATGGAAGAACTTGACGATCAGAAATCAATGCAGGGCGTCGAAGAATACTGGGCGATTGTGGTTCGCCGCAGGTGGTGGATTCTGGGACCGCTCTTCTTCGGATGGCTCCTTGTCTTTGCGTCAGCTTGGGTTATTCCCGCGAAGTACGCGTCGGAAAGTGTAGTGCTGGTTGAGCCTCCGAAGGTCCCGAAGGGTCTGGTGGCGCCAAACGTTGAAGTCGACTTGGCCGATCGGGTGCAAAGTATGAGCACGCAGGTTCTAAGCCGCACGCGCCTGCTCAACCTCATCGAGAAGTTTCACCTCTACCCCAGCTATGCCAATTCGCCTGATGACCAGGTAGAAAATATGCGCGAAGACGTCAAGTTCGAGATGGTTGAAGCGCCTGCAGCTAACGGAAAACAGGAACTGATCGCGTTCAAGATGGCATATAAGGCGCCAGACCCCATGGTTGCCCAGAAGGTAAACGCAGCCTTGACCTCGTTCTTCGTTGACGAGAACGTGCGGGCCAGCCAGGAGCAGTCGGAAGCGACCACGCGTTTCCTGGATTCTCAAGCGAAGGCATTCGGGCAGACGCTCGCCGACGAGGAGGCCAGGTTGCGCGCCTACGAGGCCCAGCACGATGGGTCATTGCCTCAGCAATTGCAAAGCAACATTCAGATTCTCAATGGTATTCAATCGCAGTTACAGGCCGCCCAAGCCAGCCATGAGCGAGCTTTGCAGCAGCAGACCTATCTGAGCTCGCTGCAGAAGCAATACGAAACGATGGGCGGTGCGGTGGACGCTCCCGCCAGCGTCGACAACCAACTGGAAAGCGCCCGCGCCCAATTGGCGGACATGCAGGCCAGATACACGGACGACCATCCCGATATCAAGAAGCTTAAGGAAACCATCGCCGGTCTCGAGAAACTGAAGACGAATATGGGCGCGGAGGCCAAGGAGAAACTCGAGACCAATACCGCTAGTGCGGCACAAGTGCAGGCCATGGCGCCGTTGGTGCAGCTGCAGAGCCAAATCAAAGTCAACAAGATGGAGTTGCAGACTTCCGAAGAGCAAATGCGGCGTCTCGAACAGGCTGGTCAGATGTACCAGGCCCGCCTGAATGCGACCCCGGCAGTGGAAGCTGAGATGAGTGACATGATGCGCGATTTCGGCAATTTGAAAAAGCAATATGTCGACCTGCTTGCCAAGAAACAGGAGTCCTCGCTGGCCACCAATCTTGAAAGGCAGCAACAGGGCGCACAGTTCCGCGTCATCGATCCGCCCAGTCTTCCGGACAAGGCTACTTTCCCCGATCGGTTCAGGTTTTCGCTCGCTGCCATCGCCGTCGGCTTCGCACTGGCTGTGCTTTTCGGATTTGGCTCGGAGGTCCTCGACGATCATATCCGCAACGAACAGGCTCTCAACGAGGCTGTCAGTTTGCCCGTACTGGTTGAGATTCCACCTCTGCCGACGCCGGGGGAAATTCGCGCTGCTCGCTGGAAGCCGTGGCTTGCAGTGGCGGCCACCGTGGCCGTGGTCATCCTGCTTCCGTCGGCGGTTGCTTACGCCTATTTTTGGGGATAGTGCATGTATAAACAATTCTTCGGGTTGACGCGCAATCCCTTTGAGATTAGCCCCGACCCGTTCTTCTACCATCCGACGCCGCGGCACAATGAAGCCCTGGCCAACCTGCACTATGGGGTGGGCCGCAGAAAGGGCTTCATCGTGATCACGGGTGAGGTGGGCACGGGTAAGACCTTGCTGGTGCGCTGCCTGCTAACGGAGCTGCGTAAGAACAACATCGCCTTCGGCTATGTTTTCAATCCCTTGCTGCCAGTAGTGGAGTTCTTCCAGTACATCATGGCTGACCTGGGGTTGCCCTATGCAGGGCGGACCAAGACCGAGATGCTGCTTGACCTGAACCGCTACCTCATCCAGCGCCACGCCCGTGGTCTGATCACCGCCCTAGTGGTAGATGAGGCGCAGGCTTTAAGACACGAACTCCTGGAGGAGATACGGCTGTTAACCAATCTTGAGACTTCGCAACAGAAGCTTCTGCAGATTGTTCTCATGGGCCAGCCGGAACTGGAGACGACCCTGGACTCGCCCGAGTTGCGGCAACTGAAGCAGCGTGTCTCGCTGCGCTGCCAGCTGCAGCCGCTGGACGAAACGCAGACGCGGGCCTACGTGCTGTCGCGCCTGGAGCGTGCCGGGGCGTCTGCGGAGCCGCCGATTTTCGCCGACGAGGCATTGAGCAAGCTCTACGAGTATTCCCGCGGCATTCCGCGCATCATCAACAACCTTTGCGAGAACTCCATGGTAAGCGCCTTTGCTCGTGAACAGCGGACGGTGACTCCCGAGATGATCACCGAAGTGGCCGCAGATTTCCGTTTGACCAGCCCGTCATTGCCGGAAGAAATCCCGCTGCCCGTGGCCGCGACCGAGGAGAACGGCGAAAGCCTGCTGCGCTCGCTGTTCCGTCTCCTGCGCACTATGGATAACCAGACCTTAGAAACCGAAAAACCCATGCCCACCACAGCTGGGAGGAGAGCTTAGACATGAGTCGAGTGTACGAAGCGTTACAGAAGTCCCAAGGTGAAAGTCCGAGTGCCTCGCCCTTGGCTTCAGGCCAGCCAGAGGCTGTCCCTAACGAAGCGACTGCCGTTGCCGTTGCTGCCGGCGTCCCCATCGGCACCCCCACGGACGCGAACTGGTTGAATGTTCCTGCCGACCGCATCTTGCATCCCACGCCCACTCCCGAGCAGCGCCTAGTGGCGCTGGCTGAACCGAACAGTAAGGGAGCGGAGATGTTTAGGGTATTGGCGACTCGCCTGGCGCACATGCAGAACAAGCGGCGGTTGCAGAAGCTGCTCATCACCAGTTCCGTGTGCGACGAGGGCAAGTCGGTGGTTGCTGTCAACCTCGCTCTGACCTTGGCACGGCGTCACAATGCGCGCACTCTGCTGATCGAAGCCGATCTGCGCCGGCCCAGCGCCAGCAAGTTG
>DATCCF010000117.1:0-7460 GCA_036511435.1 Terriglobales bacterium
GCGCCTGTTCCGCCGGCTCAAAGGCTTTCGTCGCATCTTCTCGCGCTTCGACAAACTCGATCTGGTCTTTCTCGGCTTCCTCCACTTTGCTCTTATCGTCGAAGCGCTCAGGTATCTAAGTAGTGTTAACACGCCCTAGCCGAGACTCGAGAAGCGGAGCTGATCGTCATGGGCTCGCACGCCGGTACCCTGTCAACACACTTTCCGTGGACCACCCTGCATCATGTATTGCAGAAGGCGCCTTGCTCGGTGCTGACGGTCCGCGCCACGTAGCCAGAGGAGATAACGTCGAACACCTTAGATCGGGTCTTGACTTCAGCGGAGCGGGCGACGATGGCTTAGTCCTCAGGGGGAGACAGCCCGCAGGGGATTGTGGGCCGCCATGTGGATTCACATCCCTGCGGACTGTACTCTTGGTGAAAGACAAATCGCCCCAAGGAGTCAGCGGCAGTGGAAAGTAGGAATAAGAACGTTGCCAACACGAAGTCGATTCCACATATCCCGCTTCCGTTCGAACCATGCCTCTGGGTGGAGAATTGCCGCGAGCGGTGCTGGAAAACGTGCGGGATGTCCCCCATCCGGGTCTGCGATCCATCTTGCTTGAGATAGAAGTATTCACCTGCAACAAATTACGATATTTCATCACTCTTCCAGGCGCTTGGCCAGTTTCCCAAATCGAAGACCTACGGTTTCTTATCGTCTGAGGACTTTTGAGCTTCCCCAAGGATCTGCGCAGGGGCTTGGCTGAAGTCCTCGGGTGGGTACGGTTGGTCAAGAGCGGCGCGTTTCCGCTTGGAATGGGATACCGGCGTCATTTTGCCGGTAAGCGTGTGGCACCTTTCTCCGGGTTTAGCGCCACAAGATGGGCATTCGAAGTCTATAGCGTTCATGGTCACAGTTTACGCTGACTCAAGGCAGCACAAGCGGCGACTGGATTCAAACTGCACCATTGCCCCGCCGCAGCGCATCTTGATATTTGCCGCAGGCACATCCCTCCGTGACCCTGGTGCAACAGACCAAAAGGACAGGCGTACTTGGATGCCTGGGAGAAGGCAACTGGAGCGTCGACGATTCTGACACTAGGTCCCAGGAATTGCTGCTGTTCCTTCCCAATGACCAGAGGCGGGAGCGCCGTTCTGCTTGGGGGAACCGCATGACAAGAACCGGACTTTTTCGTCCCCGTAAGTTTGAGTGAGGGGCATTACAAACTCTGGTGTTGCTCTAAGTTCACCTACCGCTCAAAGGGAGCGTAATATCCTTGGCGGGCGTGAACTTGCAGTTTCTGCGGTGCGTTCACTTCGACGCGTAAGGAGTGGAATCCTGGGGGGATCTTTTGCGCCGGGAAGGAAACATAATATTGCGTTCGCAAGTCCTGTTCGATGGCTGCAAGCGCTCCATCAAGGTTATGGCTGGATTGCGCCACGAACAAACGGCCACCCGTCTCCTCAGCCAGCCGTTGCAAGACCAGGTCGCCACGGGGCGTTAATCGTTTGGGGTGCAGAGTGAGCGCGTAGATGGGGATTTCGCTGCGCTGGGCAAGTGCGACCACATCGTGCAAGTCATGGAAGCTCTGGGTGTCTTCGCCATCGCTCACGACGAGGATGGCACGATGGAAGGTGCCGGTATCATCCCGTTCAGACAGAAACTCCGTGCAGGCAGCATGTAGCGCATCGAAAAAACGCGTACCCCATCCCGGCTGCTTCACGCGATCCATGGCTTCGATCAGCTCGGCGCGGCTGGCCGTCGACTTCTGCCAGAGATGAATGGTGGCGCCGAAAGCCATGACGAAGGTGCGGTCGGCCTGCGGCCTCATGATTCGGTCCAGAAACTGCACGCCAGCGAACTTCTCTTCAGGAAGTACACGTTTTACGGAATCGCTGGTGTCCAGGACGATCCCCAGACGCAAGGGAAGATTCTGATCGCGCACGAATTCGGAGAACCGTTCCACGGGACTTTCGTTGTCGAGAACACGAATATCCGAAGCTGACAGGTTCGCGACCACCTGGCCTTGCTCGTCGGCCACCGTAAACTGAAGTCGCACTTCCGGCACAGTGTGGCTGATGGTATATCCCGAGGAGCTTGCAGGAGTAACGGTTCCGGGCGGTGAAAGGATGCTGGCCGGCAAAGGTCCAATAGCGTCGACAGGGTTCCCAGCGTACCTGTCCGCCGAGTTGTTCAGTACAAAGCTATCGCTGGCGACGAAGCGAAAGTTAACCATCGACGCGTCAACTATGCCGTTTGGTGGGCCGTCATCATGAAGGACTTGCTGTTGTCCGGACACCAAACGAACAGCCAGCACGAGGCACTGCAGCATTAAGAGCAAGAACGACGCTTTACGCATGACGCAGACCTCCTTGCTCTCTTCTGAGGTCCACTACCATTCTCGTCCCCGCCACCCTCTTTGGAACACAGAGCTGCGATTAAAGTGCAATCTATGCCCGTTTTGGTACTCGACGTTTGAATATGCCATTTTGTATGGGTCTCTCGTTTTCCGTTGCTTCTGGCATGCTGCTTGGAAGGATCAGGCTGGCGGCCTAGACTTAGACTTGCGTCCTTTCTCTCTCGCGGCCCAGGGGACCCAGCGCACGAATAACTTCAATTCAATGAGAGGTTCCGGTGCAAGAATGGGCGGTGGCAGACGGCGATAATCGCTTCGTCGGACCAATGCTCCTCGCAACTTTGCTGCGCTACGAACTCGCAGAAGACATTTCCAGGTCTGAAGCACGCGACTTGCGAGAAGACACAGTTCGGCACGAGCATTGAGGCCATGCGTGACGGCCCAGTAGTCGGAGGCCAAGGCCTCTCCATTGGATCGGTTAGTCCTATGGCGATTCCGTCTCAGCAACGTCAGTCGTCAATGCAAAGCATGTGGCGGCTCCGCCCGTTGCTGTTGCTGATCGGATTCACGGCGACCGTGGCCCAGATTCTCCTCATGCGTGAGCTGTTAGTGGTCTTTTATGGCAACGAGATCTCGCTAGGACTCTTGCTTGCCAGTTGGTTGTTCTGGACGGGTATCGGCAGCAGCCTCTTCGGCCGGAAGGCATTATGGTTCGACGATCCGCGCAAAGTCATGGCGGGTTTGCAGACACTCCTGGCGTTGGCGTTGCCATTGACCGTTCTGGCAGTCCGAAGTAGCAAAGGGATTTTTCTCAATGTTCCCGGCGAAATCCTGGGGCCATGGCCGATGTTCCTCACGGCACTTGTGGTCCTATGCCCTTTCTGCCTGTTCTCGGGAGGAATGTTTTCCGCGGGCAGCCGCCTGGTAGGTCAGGAGACCGGGGCCGTGCCGGCGAGCGCTACGGGGTCCGTTTATCTGCTGGAAGCATTCGGATCCGGTATCGGTGGCCTGATCGCCAGCCTGATGTTGGTTCGCCACTACACGTCCTTCCAAATTGCACTTTACCTCGGGTTGTTGAACCTGCTGGCGGCCGCCAGCTTGATCTTTCGCGAGCCTTTCTGGCGCAAGGGTGCGTACGCGGCAATATCAGCCGTTTTCGTCGCCGGCCTGTTTCCATTCGGCGCGCCTTGGATGGAGAAGCTTTCCCTGACGCGGCTGTGGCAGGGATTTCATCTGCTGGCCAGCCAAAATTCGGCTTATGGAAATCTAGCGGTACTGGAAACGGACGGCAGCCGCACGCTTCTCGAGAACGGTCTAGTGCTATTTACTGTGCCTGACCCTCAGGCCGCCGAAGAATCCGTTCATTACGCTCTCCTCCAGCACCGTGCCCCGGGAAGCGTGTTGCTGATCGGCGGGGGACTGAATGGGAGCGCCGTCGAAGTTCTGAAGCATCCCTCGGTCGAACGGATCGATGTTGTCGAACTGGATCCCAAGATCTTTGAGCTTGGGCAGAGTTACTTCGCCGCCGAAATGGTCATGCTCCAGCACGAACCGCGTGTGCACCTACACGCTACCGATGGCCGTTTATTTCTGAAGAGCACACCGGAGACATTCGACGTTATCATCCTCAACCTGCCGGAGCCACAGACCGCGCAGTTGAACCGCTTCTTCACGGTCGAGTTCTTCCGCGAAGCCGCCGCGAAGTTGAATCGGGGCGGCATTCTCTCTTTCCAGCTTCGAGCTTCGGAGAATTACATCACGCCGACAATGGGGAGTTTCCTGCGGTGCATCAACCGGAGCTTGCAGGAGGTATTTCCCGAGGTCAGTGCAATCCCCGGAGACACCGCGCACTTCTTTGCCGCCACGCAAGCGGGCACACTGACGGTTCATGCCGACGACCTACTGCAAAGGCTGAAGTCCCGGCACGTGGAGACCAGCTATGTGCGCGAGTATTATCTCCCCTTCCGTATGGCCCCCGATCGCATGCTCGAAATGGAGGAACAGATTCGGCCCCGGCCGGAAACTCCCGTCAATCGTGATTTTGCGCCGGTCGCTTACTACTTCGATATCGCACTTTGGAGCACCCAGTTCAATGGCAACTATCGTGAAGTCTTCGCGAGCATGGCACGCATTAAGTTCCGCTGGATTCTGACGGGCCTGACTGCGCTGTTAGCGATCGCGATACTTGTTGTTGCACTGTTCAGGCCAGAGGAACTTCACCGTGCGTGTGTGACAGGCTGCGTCGGCACAATGGGTTTCACGCTGATGGCTTTGGAGGTGCTGCTGCTACTGGGTTTCCAAGCGATCTACGGTTACGTCTATCGGCAACTGGCATTACTGGTCGCGGCGGTGATGACGGGCATGGCGCTGGGCAGTTGGTTAGGGTTGCGAAGCAGTAGCCGGCCAGACGTGGGCAATGGCACTAAGCTGCGAGTGCTGGCCACAGTCCAAGTGGCCGCAGCCCTATCGCCTCTGTTACTGTACGGGTTCTTTCTGATCTGCACGCGAAGCCACAGCCAGACCCAACTCTTCCTCGTCGGTGACGTTCTTTTCCCGGTAGTCGCGTTGCTATGCGGGATGTTAGGTGGCTACCAATTCCCCTTGGCTAGCAACCTTTTCTTCGCCGGCTGTAAAGATGGGCGCCCGAAGAACACCGGATCTCTGTATGCCGTCGATCTGCTGGGAGCGTGTGTCGGTGCAGTGATATTGAGCGCTTATCTTGTGCCGGTTTTCGGATTCCTGAAAGCAGCCACGCTGATTCTGATACTGAATCTGGCGACAGCCCTGCTGGCGTTCATGGCCGCTTCACGGGAGAAGATACTTCCGGTGTGATGCTCTTAGGCGGCTTGCCTTCGTTGAACACCAGCGCGGAAAACTGGAAGATGTCGGTGTCATCATCCTTCCACGCAGAAGGAGGTAGCCCTGCCTTCCTGGCTGTCCCTTCCAGAAAGGTCTTGCGGTCCCATCCCGCCTCGACGGGCACCTGCGGAAGCAGCAGGCCTTCATGGTCGCCCTTTTTCATGAGAAGGCCATGCTGGCCGACACGTATCTCCCGAACATCCAGCACACGTCGAAATGAAGACAGGACGGAGACCTCGTATTGCAACTCTCCCAGTTCCGCCGGTGTAACCGGAGGGAAGCGGGGATCTTGCAATGCCGCCAGGGCAGCAACATCGCCAACCGTTTCGATCAGCGGCTGCATAGGCGAAACGTATCCAATGCACCCGCGGAGTTCTCCATTCTTCGTAATGGTTACGAAGGCGCCGCGGTCCTGCTGAAGTGCCGGCGACGCGGCCGGCGGCTTATAGCCCTTGCGCTCACGTACTGCGGTCTCCGCTGACTTCCGCGCAACGCTCAGAAGCTCCTGTTTCTCTTTGGGAGTCAGCGTGAAGGGCCGAGCGACGGAGTTTGTGGGCGCGGCCTTGTACAGCGCAAAAGCACTGTAGCCCACCACTCGCGAGCGGTCGCCGGTGACATCGCCCGAGTTGGCGTACTTCAGCAACTGGGCACGGTTCGCACCCAGGCGTTCGGCCGCGATCATGGCGGCTACAATCGGGCCGCCACCGCAGGCCTCCCACACACGCGCCTGCAGGTTCCGCGAAAGGTTGAAGTAGTCCCACGCCTCGATTGCTTGCAGCGTGTTGTGGTCGATGGTCGATGCCTCGTCATACGGATGATAGTGCGAGAGATCGGAACTGGCGACAATGAGCGTGTCGGAGTCGTGGATCAACTTAGCAAGCGCCACGCCCAGCGCGCGACTCGCCTGGTAGCTCTGATCGCCCATGATGATGGGAACCAGTTGGAATTGCCCAATTGTCCGCTGCAAGAACGGAAGCTGGACTTCCAGAGAATGTTCAGCCTGCTCTCCGGAACGCTCGTGCCCGCGGCTCGACAACCGGATGGAAGCGCTTTGCTTAGCCAGCGCCGCCGCAAAGACCTTGTCCACGGGGATCCTGCCGAGGGGAGTGGCGTACGCGTCACCGTCGTAAACTGCGGAGAAGGGGAACGCCTCGTAGTGCGAGGGTGCAATGATCACGACGCGGTGAAACTTGCGATTCTTGAGCACTGCATAGCTGTGGCCCGCGACGGCTCCGGAGAACGGATATCCGGCGTGCGGCGCAATCAATGCGATCAGCGGCTCGTTGATGGACGGAACTTGCGCTTTGGCCAGAAATCCGTCCACCATCTTGCTCAGTTCGGCGGGATTGGCGGGATAGAAGGCTCCCGCAACACCCGCTTGGCGCACTTTTTCTTGCGAGCAGGCGGCGATGCCGCACAGCACGACCATGATGACCAGTACACTAGCGATGGACTTTTTTCGCAGCATGGTACGACCTCAGCCAGCTAGCTCTGCCACACCCCGGGGATCGGATGCTGGCACTTCTGGCACTTACCCTTGTGCAGGTTCATCTGCTTGATGGTGAAGCCCGCGCGTTCGATGACGAGGCTATGGCATTTGGGACAATACGTGTTCTCGGCGGGATGTCCCGGGACATTCCCGATATACACATATTGCAGACCTTCCGCATCGGCCACCGCCTTGAGGCGCTCCAGCGTCGCAACCGGAGTCGGTGGCAGGTTCTTCAGAAGGTAGAGCGGCGTGAAGCGCGTGAAATGTATGGGGACATCGGGTCCCAACTCAGCCTTGATCCAACGCGACATGTCGCGGATTTCAGCTTCACGGTCGTTGAGAGTCGGCACCGTGAGATACACGATCTCCAGCCACTTTCCCTGTTTGCGAATGGTGATCAAGCTCTCCAGGATCGGCTGGAGCTGACCGCGCACGACATCGCGGTAATAATCCTGAGAGTAAGCTTTAAGGTCAATCTTGATGGCATCGACACGCTGACACGTGCGCTTTAGGGGCGCCTGCTGGATGAAGCCATTGCTCACAACGATGCTCTTCAGACCGGAGTCGCGTGCGGATTCAGCAGCATCGGTGACGTACTCGTTGGAAATCGTTGGCTCGCTGTAGGTAAAAGCTACCGCGGCACACTGGTTGTCTTTAGCCAATGTCGCCAGGTCTTTTGGTGGCAGATATCTTGCGGGCAAGTCTTCCGGCTTGGCCTGCGAGATCTCCCAGTTCTGACAGAACTTGCAGTTCACGTTACAACCCGCAGTC
>DATCCF010000118.1:0-7116 GCA_036511435.1 Terriglobales bacterium
ATTCACCTTCAACATCGCCATTGGAATCTGCGCGGGTTTCGTGCTTTATCCCATTTGCAAGTTGGTTGCTGGAAGGGCGAGCCAACTGAAGCCCGGGCTCTGGGTATTGACCGCCCTCTCGCTGCTGTTCTTCATCTTTTACCCCTACAGCTAATCCAGGTCTTATGATGGTCTGAGTGTAAAGAATTTAAGCAATAAGGAGAAACCTTTGGCCAAGTTTTCTGTCGTTGACAACCTGTTGAAACAAGTTGAGATTCCGCGGGATGGAACCCTGAGCCGCACGATTCATCGCGATGACTATGTGAAAATTGTCCTCTTCGGCTTTGCTGGCGGACAGGAACTGTCGCAGCATACGGCCGCGGTGCCAGCCATCATCGAGATTCTTCAAGGTGACGCCCGCGTGACCCTTGACGGCGAGGAGAAAGAGCTTTCTGCCGGTTCGTGGGTGTACATGGAGGCGAAACTTTCCCATGCCGTCTACGCGCGGACGGACGTGGTGATGCTGCTGACCATGCTGACCGGAGCAGCGTCGAAATAGCACTTCGCGGACCTCGAGCGGACGAAAGCGAAAGTATCTCGCCGTTAGTTCCTTTCGTATTGTCCACTCGCCCGAGCGGTACAGTTCCCCGTGCTATCTTTGCGGCTGGATGCTCGGGCCGCGACCGCTGCATCGGGTCACCCCACTGGAACGCCCGTGCCCAACACCACGCAACCTGATTTCGTAATGCCGCCTTCGAACGTGCAGTTTCGCGATTCGGAAGCGGCCCGGCGAAACCTCGCCCACATTCGCCAACTGGTGCCCGCGGGAGTTCAGGAGGCACTCGCGGCTTTGCTTCCGAGCTCGCCAAATCCCGATGCGGCGGTGAATCAGTTTGAACGGTTGGCCGAATCGGCTTCGCCGGATCTGTTGCGCCTGCTGGAGAAGCATCAGTTTTTGATTCACTATGCTGTTGTGGTGTTCGCCGTTAGCTCCTGGCTGGGCGAGACGCTGATCCACAACAGCGACCTGTTTCAGGGCTTTGTCCGCGACAGGAGCCTGGATCGCACCCATTCGCGCGAAGAATTTCAGGAGAGCTTCGCCCGGATGCGCTCGCGCTCATTTGAAACCGATACGGCGGTACTGCTGGCACGTTTCAAGAAGCGTGAGTATGTGCGCATCATGTTGCGCGATGCAATTGGGGTGGCAAGCCTGGCTGAAACCACCGCCGAAATTTCCGCTCTCTCGGATGTGTTGATCGAAGAAGCTCTGCGCGAAGTTCATTCCCACCTGCAGCACCGCTACGGCTCGCCGCAACAGCTTGACCCCGAAGGTCGCGTGACCGATTCGCGCTTTGCGGTACTGTCTCTGGGCAAGCTCGGCGGCAACGAACTGAACTACAGTTCCGACATTGACCTGCTGTATCTCTACGACGGCGGTGTGGAACCGCCGCGAGCGGAGATTCCCAGCCGGGAATACTTCATCCGGCTGGCACAGCAAACCACGGAACTGCTCTCCCGCCACACTCGTGAGGGACCGGTCTTTCGCATCGATCTGCGCTTGCGTCCACAGGGCAACGAAGGCGAGCCCGCGGTCCCGCTGCCCCATGCGATCCATTATTACTCGCACGTGGCCCATGATTGGGAGTTGCAGGCCATGATCAAGGTGCGCCATTCCGCGGGCGATGTGGGGCTGGCGCGGGAGTTTGTGCGCCGGGTACAACCGTTCGTTTATCGTCCCGAACTGAACTTCCTTGCCATCAAGACGGCGCTCGCCTCGCGCGAGAAAATCGGAAGCCACCGCCGCCAGCGCCTGCTGAAGCAGACGGGCCAGGGCAGCATCGATGTGAAGCTCGACCGTGGTGGCATTCGCGATATTGAATTCCTAGTGCAATGCTTACAGCGGGTCTATGGCGGAAGCGAATCGTGGCTGCGTTCGCGGGGTACGATGTTTGCGCTGCAGAAGCTATACGACAAGGAACACATCGGCAGCAAAGACTTCCACAACCTCACCAACGCTTACGAGTTCCTGCGCAACCTGGAGCACCGCCTGCAACTGCGCCAGGGCCAGCAGACGCATCGCCTGCCCGAATCGTGCTGGGAGCTGCAAGCGCTGGCGCGAAGCCTCGCGCGGGAAGGAACGGCGGCTCCAACTCCCGAAGAGTTTCTGGCTCATGTGCAAAGGCGCATGTCGGCGGTGGCGGAGATTTATCGACGAGTCATCTATCAGGAGCAAAGCCAGGACCTCCACGCGCCTGAATTTCAGTTGCGTCCGAAGATTGCCGCGACCCCTGAAAATTCCTACAGCCAGATGATGCAGCGGCTGGCAGTCGATTCTCCGCGCCTACGGGAAATAGCCAGTACCGCCGAGTTGTCGCAACATGCACGGCGCAACCTCGATCGCTTTCTCAGCTCAGCCGGAACAACCTCGGAGCGTTATGGCGCGGTGCTGCGCTCGCCCGAAGCGGTGGGCCGGGCGCTCACCATTTTTGAGTTCAGCGAGTATCTCACTGATATCCTGGTCCGTCACCCGGCAGAGGTCTCGCTGCTGTCGCAGGTTGAAGAGCAGTCAACTTCCGGCGAGGCAGAATTGTTCGACAAAGCTTCGCCACGCGAGAGTGTTGCACCCGATCCGGTTTTTGCCTACCTGGCTCAGGAAAAGGTCGATCGCTCCGAAGCCAACGCGATCTTGCGACGGCATTACCGCCGCCGCGTGTTCCTCTCGGGTGCCCGCGATCTGTTCCAGTTGCGCGAAGTCTTCGAGTCGCTAAGCGAAAACACAGCCGCGGCTGAGGCTGCGATCCAGGCCGCCTTGGCCATCGCTGGCACCCCCGCCGGATTCGCGGTCATGGGGCTGGGGAGGTTGGGGGCTCGCGAATTCGATCTCCTGTCGGACGCGGATGTCCTGTTTGTTTGCGACGAAGGCTGCGCTCAGGAGGAGATGCGCCGAGTTGCGGCGCAGATGATGGATGCACTGACGGCATACATCCTCGATGGCACCGTGTTTCCGGTGGACGCTCGCCTGCGCCCCCACGGCCGCGAAGGCGAGTTGATCGTCACCCCAACCCAGTTGTCGGCATACTTCCAAGACGAGGCCAAGCCCTGGGAAGCGTTAACCTATCTCAAGTTGCGCCATGTCGCGGGCAATCGTGAGGTCGGCGCCCGCGCGTTAGAGGCAGTTCGTAAGGGAATTGCAGAGATCGCGACTCGGCCTGATTTCGATTCAGAATTGAAGGACGTTCGCATCCGGCTGGAGCGGAGTGAGACCACCGCGAATTTCAAGACCGGCCCGGGCGGAATCTATGACCTCGACTACCTGGCCGGTTCGCTACAGGTGCGGCATCAACTCTGGTTTGCCGGAAATCTGCGGGAACGGCTGAATCTCCTGCATGAGCATGGGTTGCTGGAAGCCGACGAATATGACCAACTCGTACAGAGCGCGCTGTTTCTGCGTACTCTCGAGCATCTGGTGCGCCTGGTGACCGGACGAGCGCGCAAAGGGCTGCCGGTCGCCGAGCACCCCCATCGGGCCCTCCAGAAGCTGCTGTGGAGGGTACTGCGCGCCGACGACAGCTTCGATCCCGAGATGCGGCTGTCCGAGGTCCTGCGGCAGACCAGGGCCCTCTACCGCCAACGTGGTATGACGTAATCCGGGATTTCATTGAAGCCCTTCGGCTACGGTGGTAACGTAAAGAGTTCGGGAGAACCCGGTAAGCCTTTCTGATCCGGACGCGGTGGATTGCCACAGTGGGGGCTGCAAGTCGTTTTCGTGCCCAAGAACTTGGTTTCCGGCGTGCCGCCGATTTTGGGCAGTGCTTTCTAGTCCCGACACATGGCTGTTAGCAGCTTGCGGTCACTTTATATCCATACTCCTCGAGGTGCCTTGTGGCGGCTTCTTACAATGAAATTCCTTTGCCCTCCAGCGGGAGCAAGATCACTTACGAAAACGGTAAGCTTGTCATCCCAAACAATCCCATCATCCCCTTCATCGAAGGCGACGGCACCGGTCGCGATATCTGGAAAGCGTCAGTTCGGATATTCGATGCGGCGGTTGAAATTGCCTATAACGGCAAGCGCCGGGTCGCCTGGTACGAAGTCTTCGCCGGCGAAAAGGCCATGGACCGCTTCAAGACCTGGTTGCCCGATGACACGGTGGCTGCCTTCCGCGAGTTGCGCATTGGCATCAAGGGCCCCTTGACCACCCCGATTGGCGGGGGCATCCGTTCGCTGAACGTCGCTTTGCGCCAGCTCCTCGATCTCTATGCCTGCGTTCGTCCCGTTAAGTATTACCAAGGCATTCCTTCGCCGGTAAAGCATCCCGAGCGCATGAACATAGTGATTTACCGCGAGAACACCGAAGACGTTTACGCGGGCATCGAGTGGAAAGAGGGAACGCCCCAGGCAAAGAAGCTGATTGACTTTCTTAACAACGAAATGCTGGCAGGCACCAACAAGCGGATTCGTGAAGACTCCGGCGTTGGTATCAAACCCATGTCCATCACCGGCACCAAGCGACTGGTCCGCATGGCCATCCAGTACGCGCTGGCCCATCATCTCAAGTCGGTGACCCTCGTGCACAAGGGCAACATCCAGAAGTTCACCGAAGGCGCGTTCCGCGAGTGGGGCTACGAGTTGGCCACCCAGGAGTTCCGCGACCAGGTCATCACCGAGCGCGAGAGCTGGATTATTGGCAACCTCGACAAGAATCCGGGATTGTCCGTCGAGGACAACGCCAAGATGGTGGAACCCGGTCTGGAGTTTGCGCAGCAGGACTTCCGCGAAGCGCTCTACAAGGAAGTGAAAGGGGTAATTCAGAATATCTATGCCACCCACGGCAAGGGCGCGTGGAAGGCGAAGCTGATGATCAACGATCGCATTGCCGACAGCATCTTCCAGCAGATTGTGACCCGTCCCGACGAGTACGCAGTACTGGCGACGCCCAATCTGAACGGCGACTACATTTCCGACGCCGCCGCTGCCCAGGTCGGGGGACTCGGTATTGCGCCGGGTGCCAACATCGGAGACCAGCACGCCATCTTCGAAGCCACGCACGGCACAGCTCCGAAGTACGCCGACAAGGACGTGATCAACCCCGGCTCAGTCATGTTGTCGGGCGTGATGATGTTCGACTTCATGGGCTGGCACGAGGCGGCCCGCCTGATCGAGGGCTCGCTGGAGCGCACCATCTTGCAGAAGACGGTCACCTACGACTTCGAGCGCATGCTGGAAGGCGCAACCAAGGTCAAGACCAGCGAGTTCGCGAGTCACATGATCCAGAACATGGCGCCGGTGGCGGAGTTCGCGACGAAGTAGGCGATTGGGATCGCGCGGTCTGAGATCGTGTCGAGGTGAAATAACGACGTGTCGCCGGAAGGAGGTGTGCTTTTCGAGGTCCTTACGCCTCTCGGATTTCGCGTTCGCGTGGCGAAACAGCGCTGGCAACTGATTACGACCCTCAAACACCCTGTCATGGCTGATCGTGAACCGGGTGTCAGGCTGGCGCTAGAGAGTCCCGACGAAGCGCGGCGGAGCCGAACGGATCCTAAGGTGATACTCTTCTACAAGGCTGAAACGGACAAACGTTGGATTTGCGCAGTCGCGAAGCGGACCGACGGAGAAGCGTTTTTGGTTACGGCCTATCTGACCGACGCGATAAAAGAGGGCGCACGAATATGGCCGAAGTGAAGGTCTTTCATGATCGGGAAGGGCAAACGCTCACGGTCTGGTTCGCGGACCGCTCGCAGGAATACGTCTGCGAGGAGACCGGCGATGAGGTCGTGCTCATGAAAGACCGGGTAGGTCGGGTCATCGGCTTCGAAAAACTCAATTTCTCGGTTCCGGATTCAGACTCTCTACGCGTCGCATTGGAAACTGCATCCGCGTGACCGCTTCTTGTGTCTGCCCTTGACCTTTAGAGCGAGAGAGCGCGTGGCAGGCTCTCCAGCCGACAGACTGTTGCCTCGGCAACTGATTACACGAGACCGGAGAGTTTCTGTAGGAACGGATTACATCCTTTCAACACTTGATTTTGCTGTGAACATCATGACTGCCCAATTATTGGGCATACTGTGAGGCATCATGCGTAAAAAGGTAACGGTAGTTGGTTCTGGCAATGTGGGCGCCACCGCGGCGCACTGGCTGGCGTCGAAGGAACTGGCCGACGTCGTACTGATTGACATCATCGAAGGCGTGCCGCAAGGCAAAGCCCTCGACCTGCTCCAGGCCATGCCCATCGAAAAGCGTGACTCGTATGTCCTTGGCACCAACGATTACGCCGACACCGCGAACTCCGACATCGTGGTCATCACGGCGGGCATTCCGCGCAAGCCCGGTATGAGCCGCGACGACCTGCTCAACACCAATTTCAAGATCATGAGCGATGTGGTGGGCAAGGTGGTGCAGTACTCCCCTAATTGCATCCTGATCATCGTCTCCAACCCGCTGGACGCGATGGCGCAGGCTGCTTACAAGCTAAGCGGCTTTTCGCGCAATCGCGTGATCGGCATGGCCGGCATTCTCGATTCGGCGCGCTTCCGAACTTTCATCGCCAGGGAACTGGACGTTTCCGTCGAGAACGTCACCGCCTTCGTACTTGGCGGTCACGGCGACACCATGGTCCCGCTGCCACGCTACTCCACCGTGGCGGGCATTCCCATCACCGAGTTGATGGACGCAGCCACCCTCGCGCGCCTGGTGCAGCGCACCCGCGACGGCGGCGCCGAGATCGTCAAGCACCTCAAGACCGGGAGCGCTTACTACGCGCCGTCGGCCGCAGTCACGGAGATGGTTGAGGCCATCCTCAAGGACAAGAAGAAGATCGTGCCATGCGCCGCCTATCTGGAAGGCGAGTACGGCATCAGCGGGCTATTCGTCGGCGTGCCGTGCAAGCTGGGCTCGAACGGCATCGAGAAGATCCTGGAGATTAAACTGACTCCGGAAGAGCAGGCCGCCCTGCAGAAGAGCGCCGACTCGGTGAAGGAGTTGGTGGGCGTGATCGGGGTCTAGAGCAGTTCCTTAGAAGCTATATCCGAAAGTGAGGGGAGGCAGTAGGCTGCAGATGGCGATCTCCGCAAGCCCAGCCATGCCACGACCATATTCGGATGATTTGCGCTGCAAGCTTCTGCAGGTCTATGAGCGAAG
>DATCCF010000119.1:0-7557 GCA_036511435.1 Terriglobales bacterium
CACTACGCTTTCTATGTTGTGAATCCGAAGAGTGAATTGGTCGCAGTGCAGACGGATGCAGCCTCCGGTGGCGCTTCATTGAGTTTGGTCTCCCTGCTTCAGCCAATACTTAACGTCACCGGCGGCGGATTCAGCGACGCCTCGTTGAATGGTTCCAGCGTAATGGAACTCAATGGAGGGAACACTACCAGCACTCCTTTACCTGACGTATCACTGGGTGTAGGTACCTTCGATGGCGCGGGCCTTATCAAACTGTTCCAAACGGACGAGAACAAAGGTGGGACGTACATCCCGGCCGCCCCCTCCACCGGTACTTACATGGTAGATCCGGCGACGGGTCGGGTTGACCCCATCACGGGCGTCGGCACTGGCCCCCAGCCGGTGTGGTACCTGGCGGGCGCGAACCGGGGATTTGTGATCGGCACCGATAGCTCTGTTACTGCGGGATCGTTCGAGCCGCAAACGGGTGGAACGGACAGCACCCCGCCAGGATTCAGCCTCCCACAGTTCTTGTTGACCTATGCGGGAGGTACGATCCAGCCAGTGTTGGCGAGTGTAACCAACGAAGTTGATTCCACCGTCATCCCCGCGCCCGGCGGCACCCTTGTGGTGACTTACGACAGCAGCGGACCGAGTGGGCCGCTAGTGGACCAGATGTTGTCGTCTGTGTATGCACTGGGGGATGAAGACCCAGTGACCCACATGAATACGACAGGCAAAATCATCCTGACAGCGGCCGGAAGTCCTGTTCCCACGGCGATCGTCTACATGATCACTGCGGCAGCCACGGGGGGTACGGGGCCTGTGGACCACTCCAACAACAAGTGGGCGTCGATTAACATTGCCACTCCAACCGGCTCCGCCGATGCGAATCCCAGATTGACGGTTGTGCAGAGTACCAGTAAGTGAACGATTTCCGAGTCCCTGGCCGGCGCTCCCCTGGGCGCCGGCGTATTTTTGCCCTGCGCTCGGGAAACCGAGGTTTCGCCAGCAGCGTTTCCATGCCGGACTGTGCTGCGCCAAAAAGTGCTACGTGCATCTGGTCCTTTTGGGTTAAGGTTACGTTAATAACTCCTCTCGAAACATGGGTTCACAAACTATGAAATCGAGGTATACTTTTGCGAACAGATTTCGGGTGGGGATCCCCCTACATACCCATATTTAATTACTAGCACGGCCCTGAGGAAGGGAGAAATGGCTGGGGATAGAGAAGGCGCAGCGCGTCGAGCGCAAGAGGGGATAGCCGTGTCCAGCGGGGATAGTTCCGCCGCGACACCCAAGCCCGCCCTTGATTCCGACGGGATGACCATGCCTGGGGTTGGCGCTGCGGATGTTACCTTGTCAGGCACTGACGAACCAGCGACCCCGCCAAAAGGACCTGTATCACCCTCCGCCCCCAAGAGCGGTCCATCCGATGCTGCGACCATCGTGGGCACCGGAAGCTCAGGGGGCGACAGCTCAAGCCCGAATCCCATCTTCTCGCACATTGGCGCGACCGTCTTTCATGACGGCGACATTCTCGGAGGCCGCTACGAAATTCAGAAGATGCTCGGCATGGGTGGCATGGGCGCCGTCTACAAAGCCCGCGACATGGAAGTCGAGCGTGTCGTCGGCCTTAAGGTAATTCGCCCTGACCTCGCCGGAAATCCCGCCATCCTCGCTCGCTTCAAGCAGGAGTTGGTGCTGGCCCGCCAAGTCACCCATAAGAACATCATTCGCATTTACGATTTAAACGAAGCTGACGGCGTGAAGTTCATTACCATGGAGTTCATCGAAGGTGAGGACTTGCGCTCGATTCTTACGAGCCATGGCAAACTGCCACCGGAAGAAGCAGCCGGCATCATTCTGCAGGTCTGCGCCGGCTTGCAGGCAGCCCATGGCGAGGGCGTCATCCATCGCGATCTCAAGCCCAGCAATATCATGCGCGATCCAGCCGGCCGCGTCGTAATCATGGACTTTGGTTTGGCGCGGACGGTGCAAGGTGACGGCATGACCCAGACCGGCATGATGGTCGGAACTATGGAGTACATGTCGCCCGAGCAGGCCATGGGGAAGGATCTGGATGCACGTTCGGACCAGTTTGCCGTAGGTCTGATCTTCTATGAGATGTTGAGCGGCTTTATTCCCTTTCACGCGGAAAGCGCCATTGCCAGCCTGGTGAAGCGCACGCAGGAAGCAGCGGTTCCACTGGTGGATGTGGACACGTCCATTCCCCCTGTATTGAGCCATGTGGTCAGCAAGTGTCTGGAGCGCGATCCCAATGCGCGCTTCGCCTCGCTCCAGCAGTTGATCGACGAGCTTGAGGTCTGGCAAGGCAAGAAGTCCCGCTTGGGCCAGTCGGCATTCGCGTCGTATGTCCCTTCCGGCACCGTCCCAACCAAGCAATTTGCCTGGAAGTGGGTTGCGATAGGAATCGCCGGCATCGTGTTGGTGGCGGGAACGTATTTCGCGGTTCATACCCGGACGAGTCAGGGAACGTCGGGAACAGGATCTGAAGCTGTGCAGGGGCCGGTGATGTCGGTTGCTGTTCTTCCGTTTCACAACGGTTCCGGGGATCCCAACCTCAACTGGATCGGTTTCAGCATTTCCGACAACTTAATCTCCGAGATTGGAGGGTCTACTCACTTACACCTGGTTTCCGCGGGCCGCCTTCAAGATGTGCTGCGCGATCTGGGCTTTTCCCCAGGGCCCCAGCTGGACGCCTCTACCCTGAGGAGCATTCAGGACGCTGTCAGCGCGGACACCGTGATCTCGGGGCAGCTTGTTAAGGCCGGCGATCAGTTCCGTATTAACGCCACGGTTCACGATCTCAAGAATGGTCGCGACATTCCTGTCACCACTGACCTTGCGAACGTCAAGGACCTGGCGGGCGCCATGGACAAGCTGGCTGGCCAAATTCGTGAAAAACTCGCAGCCACGCCAGACATCTTGAATGAGTTACGGGCCAACTCAGGGCACGTGTTAACCAACTCCGTCACGGCCTTGCAGTCCTACGATGAAGGCTTGCAGCTTACCCGCGCTGGCAACAACACCCAGGCCGTCATCAAGTTCGAAAAGGCCACCGGGGAAGACCCCAACTTCGCAATGGCATTCGCGAAGCTGGCAGACACCTATTCGGCGCTCCATTACGGCGAAAAAGCGGAACAGGCATCGCGCCGGGCGGTTGAGTTGAGTGAGAACCTGCCGGCCCAGGACCGATATCTCATTCAGGCCATCAATGCGAGGATAACGAACGATACAAAGAAGGCGATTGCCGCGTATGAAAACCTCACCAAGTTGAGTCCAGATGATACGGATGCGCAATCCGAGCTCGCCGGCCTCTACGAGAGGACAAACAACTTCGACGAAGCGAAAAAACGTCTTGCACAGGTGTTGGCGATTGATCCCAAAAACATAAAAGCATTGCGCGCCAGCGGCCGGGTGGAAATCGAGGCAGGCAACTCGCAAGCGGCGCTGGAACCGCTCGCCAAAGCCCTAAGCCTCGCAACATTATCTGGCAATGAGGAAGAAAAGGGGTCGATCCTCTTTGCCATCGGGGCTGCTTACCACGACCTGGACAAGCCGGCCGATGCACTGGCCAACTTTCAGCAGTCGTTGGAAATCAGGAAGAAAATCGCAGATCAGGGCGGCATCGCCCAGAGCCTGGGACAGGTGGCCCGGATGCAGGATAGGATGGGCCAATCGGCTGCCGCCCTCGCCAGCTACAACGCTGCGCTGGAAGTTGACCGCAAGATTAGCGACAAATACGGGCTGCTCAGCAACTTGATTAACTTGGGAACGTTCTATCACGACCACGGAAAGTACGACCAAGCCCTCAAGTCCGGCAATGAGGCCCTGCAACTCGCACGTGAGTTGCAGGCCGAATCCGATCAAGCTTTGTGCCTCAACAATATCGGCAGCGCATACAACAATAAGGGGGAGTACCAGGCCGCTTTGACTTATTTCCAGCAGGCCTATGAAATTCGTGACCGGCTGAAGCTCCCCGCGGAAGCGACCGAGTCCCTGCGCAACCTGGCGGAGATGAATTTCAAACTGGGAGAATACGACACGGCGCAGACGCAGTTCTTAAAGGCCCTGGAAGCTAGCCGGAAGGCCAACGACAAGGAAATGTTGGCGCTGGAATCGAGCACCATGGGCGTCCTCTTCGCGGCCCAGGGGAAGTACGATTCGGCCCTGAGTTACCTCCAGCAGGCGGTGGACGGATTCAAGCAGATCAACAATCGTACATGGTATTCGGTAGAGGCCCTGGCCCGCTATGGAGACGTCCTGTCGATCGTGGGACGCGGAGCGGAGGGCCAAAAGTCCATCGACGACGCGCTGAAGCTGGCGGAGGAGGTGAAGGACGAGTCCGCAACTGCTGAGGCGCGGAACGACCTCGGCGACAGCTACTTTTGTCGCGGCGACTATTCCTCTACCCGGCAGCAGTACGAACGGGCGCGGCAGGTCGCGAGCAAGTGGGCCCTTCCCGACCAAAGCCTTCGCGCCCGGCTCGGCCTGGCCAAAGTAGACCTGGAACAGGGGCGCGCCAAGACAGCCATGCCCGAGTTGAAGAAGTTACAGGAGGAGGCCCGCTCGAAGGGGTTGAAAGCGCTGGCGGTACAGGCCTCGATTTCTTACGCTCAAGCCCTGTTGGCTACTAACAACGCCGATGCCGCAAGGCAGGAACTGGAAAGCGCTCTGGGACAAACCGACAAAATGAGCATGTGGTTGGAGCGGGCGCGTGCCGAGTACCTGCTGGGGAACGCGCTGACGCGAACGGGCAGACCGAAAGAGGCGCCCCTGCATTATCGTGAAGCGGAACGCATTCTGGACTCCATCATCGCCAAGGAAAAAAGCGCGGCCCATATTCTGGAGCGTCCCGACCTCAAGAATATGTACAGCGAAGCCAAATCATATCAGGGCGGCGCCGCCTAGCCACGGCCGTATGTCCGGTTTTCGCTATCTCTGAGTTGTCATCACGAACGGCCTTTAGGCCGTGAGGGATCTGCTGTTTTCTCCATCTGTCGTTCCAGGCGCAAACAACAGCAGATTCCTCACTTCGCTCCCAATGACAAAGACGCAAACCCAATAGAATCAATATGCGTTTTGACCTTTGTCATTCCTGTTTCAACCTGCCCAAGCAGGTCCGTTGCTCGTAATGACAATTTCAGAAGCGTCAATTCCAACCGACCCACATGGGACATTACTTATGCAGCGATCTATAAAGCTCCTTCGCCCCATTCGGGGCTGGTTTCTGTATGCTTCTTTCCACTGCAGCATACCGATACGGGGTCGCGACACAGTCTCTGAAGGCCGGTTCTACACGGGGCCACACCAACTCTGGAGCCGCCATAGGTTCAACACTCTGCGGCCCGAAGATGCGCGCTCTGGAAAATAGTCGCCCGGCAAATTGCCCAGACGGAAGGCAAGAAAAGGGCAGTTCCTGAGCTGGCGACGCCAACTCAGGAACTGCCTGGAATACAACCCCTTCTTAGTCCATCACGGTTGCTTGAAGGTGGCCACAATATCCGCGCTGTCGGCACTTCCGACCAAGAACTTGCGCTTGGAAGGCGAGGGTTTACCGGATCCTGATCCACCTCCACCGAAGCCTCTTGACCCTCCCGATGTGGTGCCGTCGATCGGAGGGCTTTGATACCCCGTAAAGATGCTCATCCAGTTTCTGGAACCCATGGCATCGTTCTCCAGGTAGTCGGCAGTGTCCTGGGTAACGATGTCCCTAGTGTAAAAGGTCGTGTCGATGGCAATGCATTGGTCCCCTGTCGGGGAGGTACACAGCGGCTCCGCCGGACAGGTCACCTGATTTCCCATCGAGTCTTGGCAGCTGTACGTGTAAACGATGCAGGTTCCGGAAGTTACGGGTCCGGTGCTCCCCCCCGCGCCCAGATAGGCAATGCACTGCTCATTAGCGAACTGAGTTCCGAGCAGCCGTGTTAGGTAGAACTGGTGGCGGTCAGTCGGCGTCGAAAGGACGGTCATCAAGATGCCGTTCGGATTCGTGAACCCGGCAGGATAGGTGACGGTTGACTGGTGGGCGCCAAAGGAGAAGACGGTTGGTGTTCCGCCCGGCTGAATGGTTTGCTGCACTTTGGTGGGTGCCTGGTTGGTGAATTCCCAGCCCAGAATGTCCTGAGCCGTCCCGTCACTGGGCTGAGATGCTGTGAAACCAACCGACGCCGAACCGCCGTTCAGCGGGTCGAGGTTGAGTCCCAGTGGATTGGTCTCGGCGTCGTAAACAATGTTGTAAGGAACGTTGATCACCGGAATCGAACCCGGCGCCGGAGTGTGCGTTGTGGGAATGAAAGTCGGATCGAGCCATATCTGGAGTGTTCCTGGCTGGCCCATTGAAGGCGGCGTGTACCCAATCACCACGTCATGGATTGCGCCGTCGGTACAGGAATTGCCGTTGCAAGTGCCGCCCAGTATATCGTTGCTCGGGGTATAGATCGCGTTGTTGTACAGACAGTCCGGGACGTGCTGGTGTTGCCCGATTGTGTAGTCTCCGTCATCATGAACGGGAGTATTGGTGTTCGGTCCGCAGGTCTGGATAGCGATATGGTTGGAGTTCGGGTCCCATGGGTCTCGCAGAATGTCAAACTCGATGGCCAGATTATTGGAGATGCCCGTATAACCCATTCCGCCGTTACCCGCTCCCCGGGCCGTTATACCAGAACCTGTGGCTCCATAGCTGGAATCTGTGGTGCCGTTGTTCTGGATGATGAAAGCGATGCCGTCACCAGGCGCGCAGCACTGTGTCGGATTATGAATCTGGAATTCAAACCACGTGGTGAAGCCGCCCGCAACGGGTTGTTTGCCCGGCCCTCCGAAGGCACGCGCAACGTCTTGGAAATAGACCGTTGACACTTCGGCGTTGTTATTACCTCCATCGGTCAGACGTAGCACGCTGTTGCCTTGGTATGTGGCCAGGTGCGCGCTGCCATTTCGTTGCAGGAATTGCGTCGCGTAGTTCGTATTGGAGAAATCCTCAAAGCGGATTTGCGCCGAGGAGGACGCGCCAAAACACAGCAGCAGAGCCGAGAGGAGCGCGACGCTCGAAAAGCGGATTTCTAATCGCATGGTGGTTGCTTCTTTCTTACGCCGACACACCGGCGTATTTGCATTTCTGTCTCTTTGCGGGCGACGATACTTGATGGGGGATTCTCGCTCAATGCCACAGTCGCGCAATACGCTGAGTAGATGGACGCATTTTGATGCGCTCAGGGATGGAATGTCAAGCAAATCCCGAGAAATCTCGGCTGTCGAATACTAAATCAAAAACTTGGCGCCAAGTGCTTTGCACGAAGGTGGTTCACTATCCCTACACCTTCTAACAACTAAGGTTTCGTTAAATTCCCACTTTGGCACTATCTCAGATCGCAATCAGCGCTAAGGAGTTCGCGTGGCTTATGGCGCGATTTAGGCCGAAGTTCCGCTAAGAATTAGGACTAAATTTTCCGGCAACTGCCTCATTTTCAAGCCTGTAGCGCGCAAGTATCAGCCATAATCAGTGGCAATATGTTCCCATGTAATTAACATTATTGTTCTTTACTTATATGCTAT
>DATCCF010000120.1:0-15005 GCA_036511435.1 Terriglobales bacterium
GCTCTGGCCCGACTCAACAAGCCGCGCCGCCTCTTGCTTGAATTCAAGCGTGTAACGTCCCCGCTTCGACTTCGTCATCTTCGCTACCCCTTCGCATTAGAACAGCTTGCTAAGGGATACGTTTTGCGGGGGCAAGGTCAAGCGGCACTGTCAGTCCTGCAGGTATCTGGATTCGATGTGCTAGTCGGCTGGCGTCAGGATGCTGTCCGGTTCGGAATGGATCTGACGGTCATCTCCGAACTGGCTAAGATCATTGCTGCTACAGCCCCGTCTGACGGGCATCGCCATCTCAGAGGCGTAGAGATTTACAAGTACTCGCCTGAAGTCGCGCGACAGGTTGACTACTTTCGTGTCCGGCGCTGCTCGTCTGCAACGCTGGCCGTTCATAGCTCTTGTCTCTTTTGGGCACCGAAGGACGGAAGTTGGGTTGAGGAAGCGGTTGCAAAGAAGGCTCAGACTTACGATGTGGCGTTGTGCGCGAGATTTCTACTTGTGATCGACGGCCTCTGTCATCTCGACGGCGAACAGATGACCGCATATCGGGCCGCGACCCCGGCTGATAGCATTTCGTTCGCCGAGGTCTGGGCCGTGACAATGGGCCGAGCCTACCGATTGAAGCCGTAAGCTGTGGCGGGACAGATCACCGATTCCCATTAGGATAGTCATGGCCACAAGCCGATCACGCCTTCGGCGTTAAGCCTCTCCGCGTTAGCTACCTCTGCGCTCAGCGACGACATCCGTCCGCCTGGTTGAGCCAAACGTTTCTGTTTCCTTACTTCTGCCCCCCGCTTGGCTCCTCGACCCACCGCAACTTCTTCTGCCGAACCACTTGGCTACAGATTCGCCACAACCAAAGGCAATTAAACAGGACACTTCTCATGCCAACCCAAGCCGTTCAACACATCCGCCGGATGCGCGGTGGCGCGCAGAGCCATCTCATGCGCTGCGCCGACAGCAATTACTACGTCGTCAAGTTCCAGAACAACCCTCAGCACACCCGAGTCTTAGTCAACGACTGGCTGGGCACACGCCTCGCAGAGATGATCGGTCTGCCAGTACCCGTCGCCGACGTCGTGGACGTACATCCTTGGTTGATTGAGCACTCGCCTGAACTGCGCATTGAGCTTTGCGGCAGACAAACGATGATCACCTCAGGCCCGTCGTTTGGGTCGCGTTATGTGGTTCCGCCCACGGGAGGCGAGGTGTATGACTACCTGCCGGAGGCCATGACAAGGCGAGTCAGAAATCTGTCCAACTTCGCAGGAATACTGGCCTTCGACAAGTGGACTTGTAACGCAGACGGCCGCCAAGCGGCGTTCTGGAAGCGCCGCGGCGAACGCAAATTTACAGCCAGCTTCATTGACCAGGGTTACTGCTTCAACGCGGGCGAGTGGAGCTTCCCGGATGCGCCACTACGAGGCGTCTTTGGCAGGAATGACGTGTACGCAAGTATCACCGGGTGGGACAGCTTTGAGCCTTGGCTAAGCCGGATCGGGAGCTTTCCCGAAAGCTCGCTGTGGTCGCTTGTCGATCAGATTCCTCCCGAATGGTACGGTTCTGCCGTGGACGAACTCGATCGACTATTGTCGCGGTTACTGGAGCGGCGCTCGCTGGTTCGCGACTTAGTTCTCTCCTTCAGAAACTCGTCCCGAAATCCTTTCCCGAACTGGCGAGCTGCGACTGCAAACGGGTATTGCCCTGACACTGCATCGACATGAGTAATGAGGAAGATGGTAAGGGGAGTCGCCAATGGTAGTATTGTCCACCGAGACAATCGACCTATGACTTACACATACGATTCGGGCCACATGCTCCGGATTCCTCAGCACCTAGCGAACATGGAACTCGACGCGCTGGTTGAATGGCACGAACAGACTGTGAGGCATTTCGGGAATAGGGTTCGCGACCTTGACAAAAGGAACGACACCCACCCCGACGCTTATTGGGACGAAGATCTTGGGGGTGGCATGACCCGGGGCGAACTAGCAGCCGAGCAGCGGAATGAGCTACTCGGATTCGCGGAACTCAGCGATGAGTTTGGAATAGTGACCGCTTGGGCGATCCTAGAGCGTTTCCTGTTTCAGCTATTCAAAGACATCAAGCATTTCAACCTGTTGGTTTCACCGGACACGGCTAAGAAGAAGTCGCTCGATTTCAAGGGATACAGAGCAATGTTGCGGGAAATCGGTGTGGACATTGCCGCTTCTCCTGTCCAATACCGACAACTGCTAAAGCTCCGCGCAATTCGAGTCACCCTCACGCATTACGGGGGCTGGGTAACCTACGAGAATGAGAAAGAAATGCGTCCGTACGGATTCAAACTGGACCAGCGCATTGAACTGCCGGATCACTATTTCACCGAATCAGTTGGGCTGATAAGGGGATCGTGCAAGCAGATCATGGACCTGTGTATACCAGTGCTCAAGGCGCACATTACAACAAAACGTGTAAAGAGGCGCCTGAAGCAGGTTTGAGGTGGCGGACTGGTATATCTCCCCTTCACCGCCTCGCCTCCACCTTGCTCTCCACTGCTACACTGTCCAACGGTAGTTCTCTCGAGAAAGGACTGTCGTGAATCTAGAAAGCATATTGGCAGAACTTAGGTCAGAACGCGGTCGCATCGACCATGCTATCTCAGCACTAGAAGGCCTCGCCGGCCCACCCGGTCCCCGTCGTGGCCGTCCGCCGAAGTCAACAGCTACCCCAACAGTTACGCCTCGACGTCGCCGTATGAGTGCATCAGCCCGCAAGCGGATTTCAGCGGCTATGAAACAGCGATGGGCAAAATGGAAGGGAAAGTCTGCTCCCAAGAAGTCCAAAGGCCGTCCTGCAATGAGTGCCGCTGCCAGGAAGAAGTTGTCGATGTTGATGAAGGCGCGTTGGGCTGAGAAGCAAAAGGCGAAAGCATAGTCGAGAGTCTGAACGTCGCTGTCCTGCGGTTGGTTTACTCTCGGCTCCCCTCGTTTGACGGGGAACCGCTCGAGACCGGAGGCCTAGTGGTGGGAGACACCGTCATATAATCCGTTGCATATGGAGAGAGTGCTCAGCAATGCCTTCCTCTCCCTTCGGAAAACACGCGAGCGGCGCGACGAGTGGTCAATCTGCAGTTCCCGAGCCTTCGTTCGCCGAGCAAGCGCGCACGTTGATGTACTCCGGCCGAATTGGCAGTCTCTCGACCCTGTCGCGGAAACAGCCGGGTTTCCCGTTCGGATCGTTGATGCGATACGCTCTTGACGGCCAGGGGCGTCCAATTTACCTCATCAGCACGATGGCCATGCATACGCAGAATCTGCTGGCAGACCCGCGCGCCAGCCTGTTTGTGACAGAGCCCGGGGCCAGCGGAGACCCGCTCGGTTCATCCAGAGTCACGTTGATAGGGAGTGTTAACAGAATACCGGAGCCAGAGCTGGCAGCCGCACGTATGGTCTATCTGACTCGTTACCCAGACAGCAAGTACTGGGTCGATTTTGACGATTTCTTCTTTTACCGAATGGATGTATTGGATGTTTATTACGTGGGCGGCTTTGGGGTGATGGGATGGGTGGCTGCCTTGGACTACTCCCAGGCGCAATCCGATCCGCTGGTTGAACACAAGAGCGACATCATGCAGCACATGAATGCCGACCATAAGGATGCGCTCATCCTGCTCGCCAAACGGTTTGCTGGCATTGAGGCACAGGAGGCGGAGATGACCTCAGTCGATCGCCTTGGCTTCCACCTGCGACTGAAGACGCAGGACGGCGTGCATGGAACCCGTATTGCATTCTTGCGGGAAGTAACCGATTCAGCACAGACGAGAGAAGTGTTTGTCGAGATGGTGAAGCAGGCGTGTCACGAATAAGCCAGTCCGGGCTTCGCGGTTGGACTTGTACACATAGTTGCCAATTGCGGCTACTGGGTACCGGCCGATCTGGAATTTGCGGCGGATGCGGCAAATCGCATTAAGCCGGCTTCGCAAAGTCCCCAGGACTGTTCGCGGTGGCACGCCATTCTGGCTTGCGCTCTTTGGTCGCTTCAGATAGCGCACGCTTTACACCTGACGCGTCGAAGTCCGTGGCGTAAACCGGGCTGCCGGGTTGTTGGCGCCAGGACTCATCAAGCCCACCGGCATCAACGCCATCAAATCCGAGTTCGTCCAGCAACCGAAGCACTACCGCCTTAGCTGCTTCGACGTCGCCAGCAACAGGTAGCGCAATTCGCCCGGGAGCACCAGCAGGCCGGCCGAGATTCATGAGATGTTGGGCATAGATGTTGTTAAATGCCTTGACGACGGGGCGGCCTAGCTGTTGCGCAACCCACCGGCTCTCGGTCGCGCCAGCCTCGATCCCGTCGATGCGGCCGTCCCGCTGCTGCGGATAGTAGTTGCCGGTATCTACGACGACCACGCTGTCTGGAACTCCGGCAAACAAATCAGCTGGCAATTTGGGCACATTTTTCTGGGGAATCGTCACGATGACCACATCTCCGCTGCGAGCAGCCTCGGTGACTGAGACAGGGGTCGCACCGGCCTCGCGGGCCAAGCCTGCCAGCGTTTCGAGACCTCTTGAGTTGGCAACAAAGACTTGGTGACCGAGCGCGGTGAAGCGACGGGCGAGGGTCCCACCGATTTGGCCCGCTCCGATGATGCCGATCTTCATATCTGCTCCTTGATGGATATCGTTTACTTGCTTGCCTGATATAAAGGCCTCTGCTGGTCCTGAACCTAGCGCAAGCGATAACCAATCAGATGATGAAGATGCCTGAAGGACGCGTTCATCTTAATGGTGTGAAGATCAGCGCTTTCCACTGTTCCGGTGTTGCCGCTCCGCAGCTCTGATTATGGTCGAAACTTCTACTGAGAACGCTCTGGCGAGATCGGCGAGCGTTCGTAGGGTTGGGCTCTTGGTGCCCCGCTCGAGTTGGCCGATGTAGCGTTCGGTATATCCCAGATCGTGCGCCAGTTTTGATTGGCTCCAGCCTCGATCGACACGCAATCGGGTAATCTCAGCACCGACAGCCTCACCTAACGTGCGGGACTCACGCTGTTTATCAGCACCAATCTTTTTGGGCACGCCCCCATAGTTGTCGTTTGACGCTAAATGATTGAGGAACTATAGTTCGTGGTTGGTTTCGGGCGTCGTTTTCGATCTGGAAATGAGGAGTCGGTTCGCGCCGGTTCGGCAGGAACCGGAGGTCAAGCCCGGCGGAAATGGCGATGACAAGTTGCTTCCAGCATCGGCGAAATCGACTAAAATAGGGCGGCAGGCAGCTGGCTCCGAAACGACGGTCGACGACACGCAGCCCTGCATCCCCATCCCCATCCCAGGTACTCCGGTGTGAAGGAATCCAAAAGGCAATCCGTGCGCGACTCGACCGCCCGCCTTCAGCGGGCCGCCCGCCAACGCGCCGATGAGGAGGCCCGCCGGATCCCGTGGCAGCGGCTTTACGAAGTTCGCAATCAATACATCGACTGGCAGGAGTTTAATCTATGGGCTCGCTCGATCCTCGAAGTTGAACAGCGGATCGTTGACTGGCTAGCAGAGATTCTCCAAAATCGCTGTCCGGGATTTCTTGAAACCGAGAAAGCGCTCACACCCAAAGCAGTCAAGACCCGGCCTCTGGTCTTCCGTCTGGAAGATTGGATTGAGGATCATGTCTTCGGCTTGGCCAAGCAGGAAGGCTCGTTCTTCACAATTACTTATTACGCGATACGAGACCCGCGCTATCAGCGAGCCGAAGTGTGCTGGTCGGAGTGCACCGAGAAATGGAAGAAAGCCAAACCGATCCAGTATCCGTCGTTCGAGGAGTGGAAAGGCATGGCGGCGCAATGTGACGAGACTGCCCATCTGACGGCGCGGGAGCGCAAGGCCCGGGCATCGGCGAAGCTGGTGCATCCTGACCGCCTCACCGAGGCTGCTACTCGTTATATGGACTGTGAGGCCCTTGCCTACTGGGCACGACAGGCGCTGGAGCGGGGATCAGAACCTCCAGCAGAAGTTGTACGCGAGCTGGAACGTCGTTGCCCAGGGTACTTGGACGCTGGGCTCAAGGCGCCAGCACAGGAGTCCAGTGCTGCTACACAAGAATGGCAGCGGCTGATGCTCTGGATCGCTGACCATTACTTCCAGGACGCGCAAACCGAGGGCTGGTTCGAAGCCATTCTCATTCAAGTGCGGAGCCATCCGCGGGCCATTCGGACCATGGAATACGCCGACCACTGTGATGAGGTCTGGATTTCGGAGTTGCCGAGCCCTTACCCCTCTTTTGAAGACTGGCGCAGAGAAGCCGATTCTTACGTTGACCTGGACGACTGAACGCTCGTAAAAGTTCGACTGCTGGACTCCATCTGATTGGATGGACCTCCGCTAGGCGCTGCGCCTGCGGACGAGCAGGCACGGAGATGCCGAAAGTATGGGTTTCCGGCTATCTTCCTTCCGCACTTGCATGTTCTGATCACCAACGCATGCTTTCTAGCGCGCGAGACGTTCCCGCCGTTCGCGGCGACCTCTGAAACGCCGTACTCGCTCACCAACCATTTCGCGATGGGCTTATCAATCAGCGAAGCCTTAAGCTCCTCCCCATGATTCTTGCAAAACTCCTCAAACGACCTGTCGGTGACAAACGTGTCCACGACTCGAAGTTGGCCAGCAGAAATCCAGGCTTGTATTTGGGCCACGGGTACGCCAAGAAGGTTCGCTGCCCGTTCCCAGGAGTATGCGTCATCCGCATTTCCCAGGACAGCCGCGACATTTTCGATGGTGGAAGGCTCCAACAATTCGCGAATCTTGCCGCAGAGTATTGCCAGTGAGCTTGCAGATATGCGTGGGTCGCGCACTCTAAGCATTCCATTCCCGACGAGATATCGCAGTCTCGCAGAGCTTATACGTAACATCTTCCGCAGCCCCCGGAACGACCACCCATCGGTGACCTTGGCACTAATCCCGAGTGCTCCAAGCCGGAAGCGTACGGCGCGCTCGGTACGGCCCAGGCGCTGAGCAATCTTCTTCACTGGTTTGGACCCAGCCAATTTAAATAACTTGTCATCGTCCTCCGGCGACCACGGCACGGAAGGCGATCTTCGGACTGGACCCGTTTCCCCCGAACTCTTTGCTCTATTGGGATGGCCCTCTGCGACACGCGCGCATTCAGGGGTCTTCCGCAACTCCTTAATACGCCGCCAACAATCCTCACGGGTCCAACCCGGGACAAGCTCAAGGATTTTCTTGATTGCATCGCGCTTCTTGGCAGGCCCGAGGTTAATCCCAGCGATCAACAGTTGATCGATGGCTGCCAACTGTTTGCTGCCCGAATTGACTGATCGGTGCAGAGTCCCGCGCATGACAGGGTCTCGTAATATCGCGTCGCGTGAGTTGCGGGCCTCGAACTAAACTCTGGCGAAATGTGGCCCCACACAAATCAAGCTGCAGCGATCTCGGCCGTTGTTTCCCTGTGGCGCTTATCTGGTTTGAGCTCTGCAAACATCAACGCTTGCAGAGCGGTTAGCTTGCGGCCAGCCTACGGGACGAAGGGACACTCTTCTGAAGGACACCTACTGCTGCGCCCTGGAAGCCACCATTTACAGGCATGTTCTTGGGCAGAGATATAGAATGTCAACGGTAGATGCTGGTCCCGCGATTTCGGATTCAGTAAGAAATTGTTTTCGCTAAATATTTATGCTTCCGACGGCCCGAGGATCGCCCCGCCATCCTGCTTGTGAAGGCACGTGACGGCGGACTGCGCCTTGGGCGCTGGAGGATCCAGGCCGTGACCGTTCCAGGCGTGTTCGACCTTTTGCTGAAACCCGTCTACACTGCCCGCCGAGAATATGGCTGCTATGTCACCCATTCTGGTCTGTCGGGAGCGTGTAGTAAGTATTCAGCCGCAGGACGATCCTGCCGGTTTCGTGTTGGCTAATCAGGCGAAGATTCTCTTACGGCCCTTTCTGACAAGTTACATCGGCATTGGCGACGAGATCGCCTTCCCCGTCCCCACCGGGGATACGATTCGTGCAGAAATCTTGATCACCAAGAACTCAGGTTCCGGTCCGAACCGTTATCTCTACCACGTGCCGATCGGATACGTCAGCCAGCCCAAGCAGGACAAACGAAACCAGTACTACGTCTCGGCCGAAGTTCGCCGAGGAAGCCTTGGCATCGGCACGATTTTCCTGCCTTGCGAGATTCTCCGCGAGTACTTCTATCGCCTGCCGCGGACGGCCGACAGAGTCGATCATCCCACTCTGTACGAGGTCTTGCGTATCCCGGCCAGCGCTTCGCCCTCCGAGCTTCGCGTCGCTTTCAAGCTGCGCGATCTAGAGCTAAGGACGGCGGGCGTGCGGCAGCGCGAGCGAGTGGCGCTGGAGCGGGCATTTAACATCGTCGGTCAGCCCGAACTGCGCGCTTGCTACGACGCGCTGCTGGCCGATCCAGAAGCGCCTGCTTTATTTCCGTATGGTGGGTTTGGCTCTCTTTTGGTTGCGGGCGAACCTTCCCGCGATGGCGAGACGTTCTTTGCCCGCCGCATCCTCGCGTTTTCACCCGATCTCCGGCGACGGCGGTTCCATGTGCCGCTGCGCAGATGTGATTTCTACGATGACCAGGCACTCTGCCGCGACATGCGTCGCAAGCTGGAGTTGTGGCTCGATCCAGCCGTCCTGCATACACTCTGGGATCGCACTTGGAATCAGTGGAAGCATCTGTTGGGCAGCAAGATCGAAGTCGAGGGCACGTTCGTACAGAGCGGCAAGTACCGCAAACGCCGTGAGGAGTGGGAGCTCGTTACCTGGGAAACTGCATTGCCGAGCCGGTTGGAGGTCAAACTGCCGTCCGATTTCCATCTGCAAATGGAATCTGCCAAAACTACCTATCATCGCTTTGGCCATTATTCGCGCGCACTGGATCAGATCCGGCTGTGCTTGGAACATCGCGCGGTCGAGCGCGCGGAGTTGCAGCGAATATGTTCCGAGATGCGTATTCCCGGTGACTTTGATATCGCCCAGATCAGCTGGCGCCCGGATTACGACCCGTTCTTCTATCGCCAGCTCGCACGCCGGGCACGCCGGATCTATCTCTTTCGAGAGGAATACATCTTCGACGCGGAGAAAGCCGTGGTCGTCGAAACCCCACAACTCGGCCACGCGACTTACGTCTTCGCCAAACCCCAGAGTATGAATAGTTTTCTTGACCTGTACACCAAGATCACGAAGGACGACATCCGGCGAAACCGCAATAATGCAGCCGAACGGCTGGGCTTTCTGGGACGCGTGATCCATGGCACGAATCCACGAGCGTGGCTCAAGGAAGTCAGGCAGCGCGTAGGGGAGGGAATCGACTTCGCGGCGGCCGTGGCGGAGTGAATCACGGACCCATGCGCGCACACTTTTGTGGCGTTCGATTTGACGGCGGTTTCGTGTGTACTTGCTACTTTTGTCCAGTCAAAGTGTGATTGGTGAAATAAATCCATTGACGACCGTGATTCCAGGGTAAGGCCGCGCTATCGCAACTGGAGTACCACAGCTTTGCGGTGCGAAGGGTTTTAGCAAGAAGTTCCTGCCAGATCGGCCAAATTACAAGCAAGTCCATCCAGACCGCATGACACGTGCCCAGCAATCGCCTGATCAGCCCGTTTGACTACCACCCGATTTGAAGTTAACAAGAGCGCTGGAGAAGCCGTCCCATGCGCCTGTCCGCGTTGATCAAAGCTTAAGCGTGCATGGGCTTCGCGGACATGCCGGAGACCACGATCGGAACCCGGCACGACGCATCGAGAATGCACGAGTTTACGAGGAATCTATGTCAACCCAGCTTAGTCCGATTACCCCAGCCAGCCCGCCAAGCCTTGAACCTTACGTTGACAGCAAACAAGCGGCCGCATTTCTGGCTTTTGACTGGAAGCAAGTGCAAAAGCTGGCTCGGGAGGGCAAAATTCCAGCACACCCTGTCCTCAGTGGACCTAGGAATCGGCGAAGAACCTGGCGTTACAAGCTCAGCGAACTTGACCAGTGGGCTCGTTCTCAGCGAAACTCCCCAGCAACCGGGAGTGCCACCTCTCCAAAGGAGACGTGATGGCACGATTTCAGAACGGATGGCTTCAGAAGAAGCCACGCAAATCAGGGGATATTTGGGTGTTCTGCTACCGTCGGCAGCGACCGGAAGATGGGGCGTGGGTGCAAGCCACGTCAATTAAGGTCGGCAAAGTCAGGGAATATCCAAGCGAAGAAGCAGCCTGGCGGCGAGTGGAAGAACTCCATCTCAATCCTAACCAATCACCTTTCGAAGTCGGGGCACAGTTGCTGTTTGGGGAACTTGCGGCCCACTACATACAGAGAGAACTGCCCGAGGATCAGCGCCAGGCCACGATCGAGAAGGCCTACTCGACGATCCGCAAATACAAACGCTATCTCAGTCGCTGGGCCCTGCCTCGCTGGGGCGCCACTCCAGCTTTGGCAGTCCAACCGCCTGAGGTCGAAGACTGGCTGAGGGAACTCAAGAATAAGTTCGCGCTCAGGAATCCAACCCTGGGCGAGATCCGCAAAGCCATGAACAATGTTTACGTGCACGGACAACGACAGGGATTTCTACCACGCACGCCAGACGGGAATCCCATCGGCTTCGTGCGCCAGTCGCTGGTGAGTGACTTCGAACCGGTGATCCTCACACTGCCCCAGGTTCTTGACATCCTCGACACCCTGGATCTGATGCACCGCACGATGGTCATCACCGATGCGGCCACAGCGCTACGCGTCTCTGAAGTCCTGGCCCTCCAGTGGTGCGATTTGGATTTCACGGACCAGCTTATCCGGGTACGGCGGGCTTACGTCGAACGCCGTTTCGGCCCGCCCAAGTCGAAGGCATCCAAAGCTCCTGTGCCAATGCATCCGCTGCTGGCGGCGCATCTTCTGGCCTGGAGAAAGGAGACGCTCTACCCCAACGATGCAGACCTGGTGTTTCCCAGTCTTCGTTTGAAAGGGACCAAGCCACCTGCAGCGAACATGCTGGTTGCGGATTACTTGAGAGTAGCGGCGAGAAAGGCCGGGGTGGTCGCGCCACCCCGTACCTTCGGCTTTCACACCTTCCGGAGAACGCTGGCATCGGTGCTGGTGAAAATGAGAGTGGATGTCAAGACGGTGCAGGAGATTCTGCGGCACCAAAACTTGAAAACGACTCTCGAAATCTATGCCAAGTCGATGCCGGCAGACAGGCTGAATGCCCAGGGAATGTTCCTTGAGCTTCTGTTCAGCCACAGGAAGACGGAGCTGATCGGAAGCGCTCTGGTCGGGCAAGACCAGTAACTGCCGGTAAACTGCCGGTAATATGGGAAATTGGAATGGGACCTAAAGCCTTTAGAATATGGTGGCCAGGGACGGAGTTGAACCGCCGACGCCAGCCTTTTCAGGGCTGCGCTCTACCAGCTGAGCTACCTGGCCACGACGCGCGAATGCGCAAAGAAGCGCTGCTGCGGCAGCTGAATTATAACAATGCAGCGGCAGTTGCGCCAAACTCGCGAGCAGTGAACAGATCAACACCGTAAGCGTATCTGCAAAACAACTAAAGGCCGACAGTGCTCGCAAGGCAGCAGAGACTGTGTCGCGAGTGGTGTCGCCGCCCGGCGGCTGGAGTCAATTTCCCACTCTAGCGCTGCACGGCATAGCAGTTCCAGCGAAGGTGTACCCTGCAAGAGCGTTGGTTTGTATCAGGGCACGACTTCAGTCGTGCCGCAGGCCGTTGAAAAGATGCGCGGGCTTTTAAGCCCTGCAAGCGCCGCCCGAGCCCCTAGGGGCTAGACTAAACAGCGTGTGTGAGAACGTCTGTCGTCCCTACGGGACTCAGATTTATTTCCCACTCTACGCAGCACTCCGCCTGCGTGCTGGGCTAGACTGAGCCACGCCTACGGCGTTGGATTTCGCCGGTAAATTCCACTGGCAAATATCATGCTGGGTTCTCACACCAGAATGGTAGCGAGCGAACTCCACGGATACCTCAGAGTCAGAACTGTTCTCATGACTTCCTCCGTCCTTAGCTTCTTGCAAGTGGGCCCAAAAAAGTTAACGCATTAGACCATTTCGTTTGACCGCAATACTTTCGACCGCAATACCCGGTCCTGCCCTCAGGCGGCGTCGACCAGTTTTCCCGGCGAGCATAGATGACAAACATTACAGGATGATGAATCTTCTTGCCGGGATGTGACCCGATACGCCGTCCCGGGGGAAAACGGACATTCGAGTGCTGCTGCCCGTCCTCCGCATATCGGGCGCCGGGGTTATTCGTGGAACATTCATCAGGTTTTCACAAGCTTGTAACTTCGCCAACTTACGATTCGGGGGAACCTAAATCGACAAATTGTGGGTTCGTATCGACGATTCAGGGTTCGCAAATTGGTTGTAATTCATCTGCCCCACTGAGTTTTCAGGAGAGAAAATGAAACGACCACTAGCTTTAGCGCTCGCGGTTCTGATCACGACGAGCGTTGTCGCACAAACAGAGTCTGCGAGTCCGAAACCGAAGACTGGCCGCCACAGCAGTTCCGCTCCGGTTTCGAAAACACTCGAGGACATGAAAGACGCCATTTCGGCGCAGCAGCAGCAGATCCAGCAGTTACAGCAGCAAATCGCAAGCCGGGACCAGGCGATTCAGCAGTTGCAGCAGCAGGTAAGCCAGGCGCAGTCGGCAGCCCAGCAGGCACAAGAGACTGCCAACGCTGCGGTTCCCAAGGCCGAAGACTTGGACAAGCAGTACGTTGACCCGCTGCAGCACGACGTCGCCGACCTGAAGACGGTTTCTGGCAACACCGTGAATGAGTTACAGGAGGCGCAAAAGCGCATTGCCGGCCTGGAGAGCCCGCTGGCGATTCACTACAAAGGAATCACCATAACTCCAGGCGGCTTCATGGCGGCAGAAACCGTGTGGCGGCCGCATGCCACCCTCGGAGATATCAATACTCCGCTGAACTCGATACCGTTCTCGGCCGCGGGGCAGGCGCGTCAGTCAGAATTCTACGGATCGGGCCGCCAGTCGAGAATTTCACTCCTGGCTCAAGGCAAACTGGCCAACGTCAACGCTACTGGCTACGTCGAAGCGGACTTCCTGTCCGCCGGTGTGACTTCCAATGCCAACCAGAGCAACAGCTACACCTTCCGCCAGCGCCAGGTGTGGGTACAAGCTGCGCTGCAAAACGGTTGGACCTTCACCGGCGGCCAGATGTGGAGCTTGGTGGCTGAAACCAAGGTAGGTCTCGATAACCGCACCGAAGCCGCTCCGCTGCAGATTGACGCGCAGTACACGGCGGGCTTCAGTTGGGCGCGCCAGTACGGCTTCCGCGTAACCAAAAACTTCAACAACAAGGCGTGGATTGGCTTCTCGGTTGAGAATCCGCAGACCCTCTTAACGGTCTCGGGGGCACCCAGTTCTACATGCGGCAGTAGCACCTGCGGCAACTTCTTGATTGGCGGTCCGGGCACGGGTGGCGGTCTCTACAATCTGAACGCCAACTACTCGTCTAACGTTTCCCCTGACTTCGTCGTCAAGGCGGTATTCCAGCCCGGCTGGGGACACTACGAAATCTTCGGTGTGGGGAGCGATTTCCGCGAGCGCATCTACCCGGGTGCACTCCTGACCACGCCGACCGCTGCTGGCGCGTTTAACCGCAGTCTCTGGGGTGGAGGCGTCGGCGCCAACGCCCGCTGGCTAGTGGCCCAGAAGAAGGTCGAGCTCGGCGTTCATTACCTTGGCGGCAACGGTGTAGGCCGCTACGGCGATGCGACCCTGCCCGACGTGACCGTGTATGGCGACGGCTACGAGCACCTGATCAGGTCTCATCAAGGCTTGGTTTCTCTCGAATTCCACCCTGCCAAGTGGGATTTCTACTTCTACGGCGGTGGCGAATACGCAGGGCGGCAGTCCTCGCTGTTTAAGGGCAAGCCGGTTGGATACGGGGCTCCGGGGTTCGATAACAGTGCTTGCGGAGTCGAGACACTGCCCGGCACCGGTGGGTTCTTGCCAGGCGGGTTGTCCAAGTGCGCCGGCCAAACCCGCGCTCTCATCGAAGGCACGACTGGATTCTGGTACAAGCCCTACAACGGGCCGAAAGGCCGGGTCCAGTTCGGTCTGCAGTACTCCTACCTGACGCGGAACACCTGGTCAGGCATTGGTGGCGATCCCGAGGCCATCGAGAACATGATCTTTACTTCCTTCCGCTATTACCTGCCGTAAGCAACCAGTCGGGTGGCCGGTCCTCCGCCGGCCACCCGACATTTTTTGGCCAGCGCCGTCCCACGATTCAGTCTGACTTGCGTGCCGCGCTCTCCGCGAGCGGCCTCGTGAGCGCTACACCCTGACGATCATCACCTCGGTGGATTTGACCAGCGCCGCGGCCTTGTCGCCGCGCTTGAGGCGCATCTCGCGGGCTGCGTCGGCGGTGATGATGGAAGTAATGCGCTGTCCTCCGATCGAGAGCTTCACTTGCGCAAGCAGTCCTTCGATGCGGACCTCGACGATGCGCCCGACCAGCTGATTGCGCCCACTGATACTGCGGAAACTGGCGCGCCTCCCGGCAGGTTGCTTGCCGAGTGACTTGAAGAGATAGCGGTCAATCTCGCTTTGTGGAATGCGATGATGTCCGCCCGCGGTTTTTGCGGTGCGCAGCTTGCCCTTGTAGATCCACTGCTTGAGGCTGGCGTAGCTGACGCCCAGAACGGCGGCAGCATCGCGCGGCCGCAATAGCTCTTCGGATTTGGGGCTCATGAGTGCATTCTAAAGCGGTTTAGTTATTCGTGTAGTCGAGGTGCCGCGGGCTGAAGCCGGCTCGGAGGTGAAGGATCAGCGGGAACGCGGCGCTGAATGAAGCGTCGATCTACCCGTGCTCGCTCGACTACAGTAATTCTTAAACTGCTCTAGGGCGTGTTAACACTACTTAGATACCTGAGCGCTTCGACGATAAGAGCAAAGTGGAGGAAGCCGAGAAAGACCAGGTCGAGTTTGTCGAAGCGCGAGAAGATGCGACGAAAGCCTTTGAGCCGGCGGAACAGGCGC
>DATCCF010000121.1:0-3930 GCA_036511435.1 Terriglobales bacterium
GCGCCTGTTCCGCCGGCTCAAAGGCTTTCGTCGCATCTTCTCGCGCTTCGACAAACTCGACCTGGTCTTTCTCGGCTTCCTCCACTTTGCTCTTATCGTCGAAGCGCTCAGGTATCTAAGTAGTGTTAACACGCCCTAGACTATTCCGCGCCTACGGCGTTGGATTTTCGCTAGTAAATTCCACTGGCGGATACCAAGTTTCGTTCTCGCGCACACTCTTACGCCCCGGGCTAGTATTATTTCGCCCCTGCGGGGCTTGGATTTTGCGCAATCACCGCACCCGTGCCAACTCAGAACGAGTTCTCACACACCCTCGTCCGCCCTACTTCCTGAATCGCCCCGTGACGCGGGGAACAAAAACCCCTTAAGTCCTGCAAACGCAAAAAGTTTGCCTGGCCATTCGAAATGGCCAGGCGAGTGCCTTTGAAATCCTTGTCAACTCAGTTTCGGATGTTCGGCGCGAGTGGAATTCTGCAGAATCGTCATGCGGCCCAAACGGGGAGGTAGCGCCGGATCGCACCGCTCGCCGGTAAGCGCCGCAAAGATAAGCCGCTGGCCGACCGTTCTGGAGATTGCCATGCTGAATCGGTCGGCGTCGGTCACTTTGTTCTCTTTGGCGGCCCGATTGTTGTAGCGAAACACTTTGTTCGTCAAGGTTCGGTGTAGAGCGCGGCTCCGGCTCCAACGTGCGGCGTGACTCGCTAATGGAATCCGGATTTCTTCCGATCTATTACTGCATGGTGCTCACACTGGCCGCAACGGCGATAGCGCCAGCTTACACGAAGGTGCTCGCTGGTTTCGCGGATCAGGGCACACCGAAAACCATGCAGGAGAAACGACATGCGGACAAGCGACTGGCTCCCCCTCAGGCGCTGGATGTTGACGTTGATTGTGTTAATTAGTGTTTCTGCAACCCTGGTTGCCCAGGTATCCCATGGTCCCACGACCGTGCGGCGCGATATTCACCATGACATTTCCTTACCGCTTATCGACCTCATCCGCAGTGCTCCTCCCGTCTCGCGGCATCAGCACGAAGCCGAGCCCGTGCGCCCCATCCCGCTTCCCCGCGGCTTGACGCCCTTGGCCGAAGATCCGGTGCGTCAGTGGAGAACATTCGGCTACACGCCTCTGATGAGCAACAGCTTCGAGGGGCTTGGCACTGGGAAATACGGATTCACCGTGGAGTATGTCCCGTCCGACACCAATGGCGCCGTGGGCACCACGCAATACGTGCAGTGGGTGAATACGTATTTCGCCATTTTCAGCAAGAGCAACGGAGGGCTGGTCGGCGGTCCGGCTGCCGGCAATGTTCTATGGTCGGGATTTGGCGGAGGCTGTGAGCTGAACAACGATGGCGATCCCATCGTGCTGTATGACAAGCTCGCCAATCGCTGGGTGATGAGCCAGTTCTCGGTTTCTACCACTCCGTATCTTCAGTGCGTCGCCATTTCCACCGGTCCCGACGCCACCGGAATGTGGTATCGCTACGCTTTCCAGTACTCCAATTTTGACGACTATCCCAAGATGGGTGTCTGGCCCGACGCCTACTATGAAACTTTCAACATGTTCCTCAATGGCCAGAGCTTCATCGGCTCCGAGATTTGCGCCTATGACCGCAGCAAAATGTTGACCGGACAGGCAGCGACGCAGGTCTGTTTTCAACAGGGTTCGATGGTGGGAGGATTGCTGCCGGCCGATGTCGACGGCACCACCGCGCCGCCGCCGGGTTCGCCGAACTACGTGCTCAACTTTGGCACGAACTCGCTCAACCTATACAAGTTTCACGTGGATTTCCGCAATCCCGCCAACTCCACATTCACCGGCCCAACCGTGGTCCCTGTGGCGGCCTTCATGCCGCTATGCGGAGGAGGTAGCGGCTGCGTACCGCAACCCGGAACCACGACCCAACTGGACTCTCTCGCCGACCGCCTGATGTATCGCCTGGCGTATCGCAATTTTGGCAGTCACGAGTCCCTGGTGGTCAACCAATCCGTGGCCGTCAGCGGCAGCAGCGGGGTGCGTTGGTATGAGATTCAGGCCCCCAATGGAACACCCGTAGTCGCACAGCAAGGAACCTATGCTCCGGATTCCAATTATCGCTGGATGGGAAGTATTGCCATGGACAAGGCCGAAGACATTGCCCTTGGCTACAGCGTGTCCAGCAGCTCGATGCATCCCTCGATTGCAATAGCCGGACGGTTGCCCACGGATCCGGCGGGCGCGCTGGAAACCGAGACCACGGTGATCGGCGGTAGCGGTTCGCAGACCTACGACTTGACCCGCTGGGGAGATTACAGCTCCATGACCGTCGATCCGGTCGACGACTGTACCTTCTGGTACACGACGGAGTACCTGGTGACTGACGGCGCCTGGAATTGGAATACCCGAATCGTCAACTTCCAGTTTCCCGACTGTAATACCGCAACCTTCGTGGGATTGTATCCCGCGAGCCTCAGCTTTGGATTGCAGGCTGTCGGCACCACCAGTTCAGCCCAGCAAATCACCCTGACCAATCATCAGCCGGTCAGCCTTTCGATCGGCAGCATCACCCCTAGCGCCGACTATACCCAGAACAATAACTGTGGAACGTCGCTAGCGGCCAATGCCAGCTGCATCATCAACGTGAGTTTCCGACCCATGGGCACGGGACTCAGAAGCGGCGCCTTGACGGTCACCGATAACGGCCCGGACAGTCCCCAGGTCGCTACCTTGACTGGGCTAGGCACGCTAACGCCAACTTGCGTGCCCAACACCCTGTCGGACGGCGGCTTTGAAAGCGGCACCCTGACTTGCTGGCAAGCGGGTGGAATCTTTTCGCCCGTCATTTCGACGCAGCAGGCCCATGGCGGCAGCTTCGCCACTCAGTTAGGCGCGACCGGCAGCCCAGAGCCAAACGGTGACTCATCGCTGTATCAAACTGTCACTATTCCCAGCAACGCAGATAACCCGGTTCTGAGCTTCTGGTACTGGCCCTGGACAGCCGACACCATCGACTATGACTGGCAGGAAGCGCAGATCCGCGACAGCAATGGAAACAAGCTGGCCCAGATCTTCAAGCTAGCGTCCAACAACCAAACCTGGATCCCGGTGACCTACGACCTGACGCCCTATAGGGGACAGACGATCCAGATTTATTTCAATTCTCACGAAGATGGCTATGGCGACTTGACTTACATGTACGTGGACGACGTCTCCATTACCAGCGGTGGCAGTTCACAGGCTCTGCAATTCGTCACCGTCACGCCGTGCCGGCTAGTGGACACGCGGCCGCAGTACGGCGGTAGCGGCCCGATTCCGGGCGGCGCCTCGCAAGATTTCCCCATACCGCAAGAGGGCGGTTGCAACATTCCCGCCACCGCGGCAGCTTACTCGCTGAATGTCACGGTAGTTCCAAGTGGTCCTTTGGGATATCTGACCATCTGGCCCACCGGCGAAAACCGGCCCGCCGTCTCCACCCTGAACTCGCTGGATGGCCGCATCAAGGCCGACGCCGCCATCGTGCCGGCGGGCACCAGCGGGGCTATCAGCGTGTACGTCACCGACACCACCAACGTAATCCTCGACATCGATGGCTACTTCGCGCCGACCTCGGGCTCCACGCTGGCCTTCTATCCGCTGCCGCCGTGCCGGGTCGCCGACACGCGCAAGGACACCTTTCCCGCTGGCCTGGGTGTGCCGCACTTGTCGGGCTCGGTAGAGCGCGATTTCCCGGTGCTGTCGAGCTCGTGCATACCCTCGGGCGTCACCCCGCAGGCCTATTCGTTAAATTTCACGGCGGTGCCTTACCCAGCATTGGGGCATCCGTTGGGTTATCTGGAGTTGTGGCCGAAGGACCAGATGCCGCAGCATCCGGTCTCCACGCTCAATAACCTTACGGGAACGATCGTGGCCAATGCGGCCATTGTGCCCGCGGGCACGGGCGGAGAGATC
>DATCCF010000122.1:0-9481 GCA_036511435.1 Terriglobales bacterium
GGCTCTGGCCCGACTCAACAAGCCGCGCCGCCTCTTGCTTGAATTCAAGCGTGTAACGTCCCCGCTTCGACTTCGTCATCTTCGCTACCCCTTCGCATTAGAACAGCTTGCTAAGGGATACGTTTTGCGGGGGCAAGGTCATTAGGCATCTTGGCTACATTACCGGCGGCACGGTGATTCCCATCACGCCCAGCACATGGATCAACTCGCGGCGGACCACCGCCGCGGTGGCTAGCAGAAACTTCTGTCGGCCCTCGTCGGCTTCGGTGAGGATGTGGTGGCGGTGGTAGAAATTGTTAAACATTTGCGCGAGCTGGAACGCGTGTTTGGCCGCAAATGCCGGCTCCGTAGTCGCGATGCACTGCTCGACCACGAATGAGGTCTTCCCTGCCAGCAACCATAGCTCCCAGATTTCCGTGCCGCTCTCCTCGGCAAAAAAACGCGCGTAGTCCACGGCGGCAGCAAGCGCCTGCTCGGGGTCCACTCCCGCCTTGCGAAAAATATTGGTTGCGCGCACTACCGCATATTGAGCGTAGGGGCCGGTCTCGCCCTCGAAGGCCAACGCTTCTTTGAAGTCGAATGCGATCACCGATTGCTTGGTGAACTTCAGCATGAAATAGCGCAGAGCGCCAATGGCGATCTGCTCGCTGATGCGGGCGCGCTCCTGCTCGTCGAGCTCGGGATGGCGGCTGTCCACTTCCTGTTTGGCCGCCACGATCAGCGCGTCGATCAGGTCGTCCGCCTTGACGCCGAACCCCTTGCGGCCCGAGACCTCAATGTACGACTTGGCCCGGTCTTCCTCGCTTATCTCGTAGCCTAGTTCCATGGCACAGCGCGGGGTGAGCGCTACCATCTCGTACGAGAAGTGCGTATAGTGTGCGGCCTGCTCCGTGTAACCGAGCAGCCTGAGGGCTTCGATCACGGTGTTCTGTGGGTCCGCCTGGCGAGCGTCGATGACGTTGTAAATCGCCGCGACGTTGCCGAAGTGGGGATGATCAGGCTCTCCATGCTCGGCGGAGATCCAGACTTCATGCTGGTTGGGATAGCGGTAGAACTTGCGATAGCCGAAGTCCAGGCCCAGCAAACCGAACTTCCAGAGATGATAGGCAATGTCCTTGCCGACGTATCCGACTGTTCCATTCGAACGCACGATGACCTTGGCATCTTCGTCGGGGCCGGACGAGCTTTCCTCGTCGGGCTTGCCTTCCTCCGGGTGCCCCATCCTTTCGCCGTCTTTTGGCGAAAGGGTGGGAGACGATGATGTCGATGTCGAACTCTTCGACGGTCTCGTCATCACCCAGCAGCCCTTGTTCTTGCCTTCGGTCTCGAAATAGAGCACACCCTTCTCTTTCAACTGCTGGAAGGCCGCATCCCAGAAGTGCAGGCGGAGTATCTCGCTTTCGCGCGGCAGGAAGTCATACTCAATGTCGAGACGGTCCATTGTCTCCAGATGACGGCGCAATACAGCCGACGAGATCAACTCAGCAGCCTCAGCCATGTCATTGCCACCGTTCTCGATAGCATGTAAAGCTTCAAGTCGCGCTTTAAGATGTTCTTTGTCCTCTTCGTACCACCGGGAAACGCGCGCGTAGAGGTCCCAACAGTAAAAGTCGAACCGCGGCGTCGAAGTAATTAGCCCAACAATGTCCTGCTTCGATTTCTTCTCCAGGTGGAGGAACCCGACTACGACGTCGGCAACTTGCACGCCAGTGTTGTCGATATAGTTCTGAATATCGACCGGGTGCCCAGCCGCGCGCAATAGCCGGACGAACGCGTCGCCGAGTATGGCGTTTCTAAGATGCCCGATGTGCGCCGCCTTGTTGGGATTGATACTGGTGTGCTCGACCAGGATCTTGCCGTTGACGTTGGCAGCGCCTTCGCCGGCGTGACCAGGAACTCCGATCGTCTCTCCACTCGCAAGAGCGCGCGCAGCGAGGTCGCGCTTCAATCGCGCATTGATATAACCGGCGCCCGCGACTTCCAGCTTCTCGAATCCCTCGGGCAACGGCAATTCGCCGACGATCTCCTCGGCGATCTTACGCGGCGCTTTGCGCAGCCGCTTCGCCAGTTCAAACGAGAGTGGCAGGGCGAACTCGCCCATCTCCACCTGGGGCGGCTGCTCGATGATGACGTTGGCCAGATCGATCTGGTATTTCTCGCGCAGGAAGGCGCGCACGCGATTGGCCAGTTTTTTTTGTTGTTCTAGGTACACGCTCTTCGCTTTTCATGAATTGTCATTACGAGCGCCCGGTTTTTCGGGGTCCCCAACGAGCACCGGTTTTGTGCTCGTTGGGGTGATTGGGCGCGAGGAATCTGCTTTTTCCCGTGATCAAGCAAGAGCAGATCCCTCGCTGCGCTCGTGATGACAAGCCGATTTCTTCTCTGTGTCCTCCGTGCCTCTGTGGTGAATGAGAATTGTGGAGGACAACAGCAGGTCGTGAACAGAATAGCAAATCCCGGAGCCAACGCAGGTTTGACGCTGGTTTCAGCGTTACCTATGATGAAGAATCCGAGCAACCTCCATGCGCATTGCCTATCTCGAATGTTTCTCTGGAATCAGCGGCGACATGTTTCTGGGCGCGCTACTCGATGCCGGAGTGCCCTTCGAGCTCTTTCAGAAGACCGTGGCCGGACTCAACGTCGGAGCTGAACTGGAGCACTCGCACGTTGACCGTGGCGGCGTCTCGGCAACGAAATTTGACGTCGTGGTAAACGGCCAGAAAGACCTGCCGCGCGAGGAGTTCTGGGCGCAACAGCACGCCGGCCCGCAGGAGTCCGAGCCGCAACATGCGCATGAGCATACTCACAACCAGCAGCACGGCCGCAGCCTGAGCGAGATCCTGCGCATTATCGCCGCAGCGTCCATCAGCGAGTACGCCCGGCGGACCGCCGGCGAAATCTTCCTGGCGCTGGGGGCGGCAGAGGCCACGGTACACAACGTCAGAGTGGAGCAGGTCCATTTCCACGAAGTCGGTGCAGCCGACGCGATCGTGGATATTGTCTGTGCAGCCGTTGGCGCCGAGGCGCTGGAGGTCGATCAGTTCCTCGCTTCGCCCCTGAACGTGGGCGGCGGAACGGTTGCCTGCGCGCACGGCGTCATGCCCGTACCGGCTCCAGCCACTCTCGAACTGTTGAAGAACGTGCCAATTTATTCTGGCGACATTCAAAAGGAACTGGTAACACCGACCGGAGCAGCCATCGTTAAAGTGTTAGTCTCAAGCTTCGGACCTCGGCCCGTCATGACGACGGAACGCGTCGGCTGCGGGGCGGGAGCCCGCAATTTCCCCGGCCATGCCAATGTGCTGCGTCTCAGTATCGGCGAGACCCAAGAAGCGGTATTTGACTCAGGCTGCACCGGCGAGAATGACACCGAAGAAGAAGAGATCGCCATATTGGAAGCGAACCTGGACGACCTTAATCCGCAGTTGATCGGCTACATCGTCGATTTGGCGTTTGCCGAAGGAGCGCTGGACGTCTTCACCGTGCCGGTGCAAATGAAGAAGAATCGTCCCGGCACGGTATTGACGGTACTGGCTCGGCCCGAGCACGAGACGAAATTGCGCACCCTGTTGTTCCGCGAAAGCAGCACGCTGGGTGTGCGCACGCATCATGAGAAGCGTTATGCGCTGCCCCGTCGCCACGAGGCGGTGGTCACGCCATGGGGCGAGGTGCGCATGAAGGTCGCGCATCTCAATGGCACCGTCTCGCAGTACGCACCGGAGTACGAAGATTGCCGGCGCATCGCCCTCGAGCATCACGTCCCGTTGAAGACGGTGATGCAGGAAGCCATCCGCTTGTACCTGGACCAGAAGAATGGATAACCCCGAAAAGTTTTACATTACGACGCCCATCTACTACGTGAATGCGCGGCCTCACATCGGGCATACCTACACCACGGTGGTGTGCGATGCCATTGCCCGCCGCCAGCGCATGATGGGCGTGGATACATGGTTCCTGACCGGCACCGATGAACACGGCCAGAAGATCGAGCGCTCCGCCGCCGCTGCCGGCTGCTCGCCCCGGGAGTTCGTAGCCAAGATCTCCGGCGAATTCCGTACGCTGTGGGACCGCATGAAGATCTCCTACGACGACTTCATTCGCACCACCGAGCCGCGTCACGTTCGCGGTGTGCAGGCTCTGTTCACGCGCCTGCAGGAGCGCGGGTACATCTACAAGGGATCCTACAGCGGCCAGTATTGCGTCTTCGACGAACTTTACGTGGATGCTGCCGGCCCCGGCGCTCCCTGCCCTGAATGTGGACGGCCCACCGAAACTGTGCACGAGGAGAATTACTTCTTCAAGCTTTCGGCGATGCAAGATCGCTTGTTGCAGTATTACAGCGACAACCCTGACTTCATTCGTCCGGAAACCCGGCGTAACGAAGTGATTGCTTTCGTACGCAGCGGACTGCGCGATCTCTCTGTCAGTCGCACGTCATTCAAGTGGGGCATTCCGGTGCCGGGAGATCCCAAGCACGTGATCTACGTCTGGCTCGATGCGCTGGCCAATTACCTGACAGCGATCGGCTTCGGCTCCGACGATCCCGCGGACCGGCAAAAGCTGGAACGTTACTGGCCGGCCGACGTGCACATGATCGGCAAGGAGATCGTGCGCTTTCATTGCGTTTATTGGCCGGCATTTCTGCTGGCCGCCGATCTGCCGCTGCCGAAATCCATCATCGCGCACGGCTGGCTGCTCTTCGAAGAAAGCAAGATGTCGAAGTCGCGCGGCAACATCGTGCGCAGCGAGACCATTCTTGACACTCTCGGTGGCGACGCCTTGCGCTACTTCCTGTTGCGCGAAATCGTCTTCGGGCAGGATGGATCGTTCAGCTTCGACGCGCTGGTGCAGCGTTTCAATGCCGATCTGGCCAACGACCTGGGTAACTTGTCGAGCCGCACGCTCAGCATGATCACCCGGTACTTTGAGGGCGAAGTGCCCTATCCGTCGCCCAGCGAGCACACACCTGCGGATGAAGCCATCGCCGAACTGGCGCAGAAAACCATCGCGGATTTCCATGCGCAGTTCGAACAATTCCAGTTCTCCCGAGCGCTGGAGACGGCGTGGTCTCTGGTGGCCGCCGTCAACAAGTACATTGTCGAGAACGAGCCGTGGGCAGTCGCCGAGCGCGAAGACAAAGACTCGCGTGCCCGCCTGGCGACCATTCTCTACACGTCTGCCGAGGCGCTACGGCTGGTCACCGCGTTGGTGCATCCGATTGTTCCAGAGGCAACAGCTCGCATTTGGACGCAACTCGGGCTGGGCGAAATCAGCCAGTTGGACCTGCGCAGTCTGGCTTGGGGGCAGTTGCCACTGGGCACCAAGCTCGGCAAGGTCGAAGGCGTATTCCCGCGGGCGGACAAGAGCACCGTTGAAAGGATGCAACAGATGGAACAGCAGCGCTCCGCAGAGATAGCACAAGCGAGTGAAACGAAAACGGCAGCAGTGGAACCGCAGCCCGCGGGAACTGGTGCCCAGGCGGGGCAGTCGGATGCGCAGGCAGTCGCCGGGCCGTCACCGGCGGCGCCGCCGAAAGAGTCCGGTGCGATCGTTAGTCCGAAGACCACGCCTGCCACGGGTGGCCAAGGCGGAGCCGCGGTTTCGGCTGCGGCGGCTGGTAGCAATCAGATCACCATTGACGATTTCCTGAAGATCGAGTTGCGCGTCGGTGAAGTGAAGGTTGCCGAGCGGGTGAAGGGGGCCGACAAGCTGCTTCGCCTGGAGGTCGATATCGGCACCGAGGTGCGGCAAGTCGTTGCCGGAATTGCGAAGGCTTACGATCCGGAAAAGCTCATCGGACGCAAGGTCGTTATCGTGGCCAATCTGCAGCCGCGTAAGCTGCGTGGGCTGGAATCGAACGGAATGATCGTGGCCGCGTCCATCGGCGACGATGGCCAGCCGGTGCTGGCGGGATTCCTGGAGGACGTGCCGGCAGGAGCAAAGCTAAAGTGAAGAAGCCGTCAGCCGTCAGTCGTCAGTCGAGGACACTAACGGAACAGCAAGGATAGGCTAGATGCGGTGCGCAAACTGCTCAGAGCGAGTTCTGGCTGAAGGCTGAGAGCTGACGGCTGCCTTTGATGTACACCGACTCCCACGCTCATCTCGATGGCAAGCGCTTCGACGCCGATCGCGCCGAGGTCATCGCTCGCGCCAACCAAGCGGGCGTCAGTACCCTGCTCGCGATCGGCAATGGCGACGGACCCGGCACGGGCACGTTCGACTGCGCTATCAAGCCTTGCCAGCAGTATGACTGGATTTACGCGACGGTCGGAGTTCATCCTCACGAAGCTGAACTGGCCAAACAGTCGGACTTCGACGAGCTCGAGCGCTTGGCGCAATCACCCAAGGTGATCGCCTGGGGCGAGATCGGCCTTGACTATTTCTACGACCACTCCCCTCGCGACGTGCAGCAACGCGTCTTCCTGCAGCAAATGGAGATGGCCCGTGCAGCCAAGCTGCCCATCATCATTCACTGCCGCCCTTCCAATAACAGCGAGAACGCCTGGGACGATGTGTTGCGGTTCATTAAGGAAAACTGGGCGACAAGCGGGCTTGGCGGCGTGCTGCACTGCTTCACTGGCACTGTCGATCATGCCCGGGCAGCGCTTGATCTGGGATTCATGGTCTCTTTCGCCGGCAACATCACGTTTCCCAAGGCGCAGAATATTCGCGACGCGGCCAGCACGGCCCCGCTCGATCGCATGTTGATCGAGACCGACTGTCCTTATCTTGCCCCGGCGCCCCATCGCGGCCAACGCAATGAACCGGCGTTCGTGGTTGAAGTCGCCCGCCAGATCGGGCAGCTACGTAATCTTTCCCCGGAGGAAATCGGAGCGCAGGCTACCCGCAATTTCCACAACTTTTTCCGGCTTACAAGATCCAACTGAGATGCTACGCTTCCCTACCCGGAAGTGCTTGGCTTCTGTTGCGATTGCGGCAAACGCCACATCTCTTGTTACACTTAAAACTTATGGCTGAATCATTCGACATCGTCAGCAAAGTTGATATGCAGGAAGTTTCCAACGCCATCCAGCAGGCGTTGAAGGAAATCCACACCCGCTATGACCTGAAGGACTCGAAGTCGGATATCAAGATCGACGAGAAGGAAGGGTTGGTGCTCACCTCGGCTGACGACTACAAGCTGAAGGCGGTGAACGACGTCTTGCAGGGGAAGCTGGTGAAGCGCGGGGTTTCGCTAAAAGCGCTGACCTACGGCGCCATCGAACCAGCCGCCGGCTCGACCGTGCGCCAGAAGGTAAGTATGCAGCAAGGTATCCCGATTGAAAAGGCGCGAGAGATCGTCAAACTCATCAAGAACTCGAAGCAAAAAGTACAGGCAGCGATCCAGGGGGACGTGGTTCGCGTCAGCGGCAAAGACCGCGATACACTTCAGGAAATCATCGCACTGCTGAAGCAGAACGATTTCGGCATTGACATGCAGTTCACGAACTATCGATCCAACTGACGGGGCGAATCCGTTTGAATACGACCGTAACGCGCAACGCTAAAGAAGTGTTTGACCTGCTGCACGACGACCTCGCGGCCATCGAGCGCGAGTTCGGCCGCGACTCCGTGTCCAGCGTGCGGGCGATCACGGAGATCGGCGAGTACCTCCGCGCTGGCGGCGGCAAACGGCTGCGTCCCGCTCTATTGCTGCTCTCCTGCAAGCTGATGAACTACACCGGCCAGGGTGCGATCAAGCTGGGAGCGGTGGTCGAGATCATCCACACTGCAACGCTCGTCCACGACGACATCATCGACGAAGCCCAGACACGCCGCGGCCGTCCGGCCGCCAACACGCAATGGGGCAGTGCCAAGTGCGTACTCGCTGGTGACTGGCTCTACATGCAGGCATTTAAGATTGCCGTGCAAGAGCGCAATTTTCATATCCTCGATGCGCTCATTGACCTGACTCAGGCGATGGTCGAAGGTGAATTGTTGCAGATCGAGCGGCTCGGCAAGGCCATCACGCTGGAAGAGCATTTCGAACTCATCTACCGCAAGACCGCCTGCCTGTTTTCGGTCTGCATGAAGATGGGCGGCATTTTGGCGAGCGCCAGCGAAGCTGACCAGCAGCGGCTCGCCGAGTACGGACGCAACCTTGGCATGGCCTTCCAGATCGTTGACGACGTGCTCGACCTCACTGCGTCAGAAGAAATTCTGGGTAAGCCTGTGGCCAGCGACCTGCGCGAAGGCAAAGCCACCATGGCGGTGCTGCACGCGCTGGAGCACTGCACACCCACGGAGCGCGGGACGATTGAATCTGTCCTGAGTAACGGCGGCTTCAATGGCATCACGCCTACCGACATCGTCGCCATCTTGAATCGCAACGGCTCCATCGACGCCGCCTACGCGCGGGCAGTTGAGTTCAGCAACAAAGCGCGCGAGGCCATCTGCACCTTCCCCGATTCCGAAATCAAGCGCGTGCTGCTGTGGGTTCCGGAGTTTGTGGTCGAACGGGAAAGCTGAGAGAGGCCGCGGTTCGCGTTTCGCTTTTTGCTGTTCGCTTTTTGTTTTTCACAGGGAAAGCGATGTGAGATGACTAGCGTTCCTTGACTGAGGCAACTTCCGCCATAAGCTTTGCTCAAAGATCAGGACTCTGTCTGGCGAAAAGCGAAGAGCGAAAAGCGAAAAGCGAACAGCGTTCTCCCCTGATTTACACTTGCCTCATGGCCACTCCCCAGGAAGTCGAAATCAAGTTTCTCGTCTCCGATCTGAAAGCGCTCCAGCAGAAGCTGCGTGAGTTGGACTTTCGCGAGGAAACGCCGTCCACGCACGAGATCAACACTCTTTATGACCTGCCCGGCCAGAAGCTCCGCCGCAAGGGCGAGTTGATGCGCCTGCGCGACTACGGAGGAAAATGGAGGTTGACGCACAAGGCCAAGGTCAAACTCGGCAAACACAAATCGCGCGGCGAATTGGAGACTGGTGTCTCCAACGGCAAGCAGATGGATGCGATGCTGCGCGCGTTGGGCTACTCGCCGTCGTTCGTCTATGAGAAGTTTCGCGCCGAATGGAGTGACGACGCAGGGCATGTCGTGCTGGACCACACGCCCATCGGCGATGTCGCTGAGATCGAAGGCAAGTCACGCTGGATTGATCGCATCGCTCGCGAGCTGGGCGTGAAGCCGGCGGACTACATCACCAAATCGTATGCCGAACTTTTCTTCGATTGGAAACGTAGAACAGGTAGTAAGGCAGAGAACATGACATTCCGCGAGGTGAAAGGCAGGGGCTAGGGGCCAGGGATTAGTTGTACAGAAGCACACCAGCGGAAATACGAAACTAACCCCTAACCCCCAGTCCCTGCTTTTCCGCGGAAGCCTGCGCCGGCTCCGGAGTTTAGACCTTGCCGGGCCTGAACCGGAGCCGGACAGCAGTGGTTAGGGGTCAGGGGCTAGGGGTTAGTTGTGCTGGGGAAAATCCGGAACTGGATACTAGCCACTATCGACCATCCAATCGCTTGCGAGACCAGGGCAGA
>DATCCF010000123.1:0-11915 GCA_036511435.1 Terriglobales bacterium
GAGCAGTTTAAGAATTACTGTAGTCGAGCGAGCACGGGTAGAGCGGCGCTTCAGCGCCGCGTTCCCGCTGATCCTTCACCTCCGAGCCGGCTTCAGCCGGCGGCACCTAGACTACACAAATAACTAAACCGCTCTAAAGCCGACGCCCGGAAGCGCCGCGATTCAAGAGCGAAGGCGGGTGCAATACCAATCCGACCACTCAGGGACGCGCCAGCGGGGCCGCCAGAGCGCAGCACGGGGCATTGCAGCAGTCATTCGGCGAAATCGCCTTCGGAATTCTGACGCAGGAAACTTGCGTGCTACGATAAGACGAAAATGAAAAGCCGGGGTGCCAGCCCTGTTGAACGTAGCAAAGGAGGTTAGCTGTGAACTGGAAGTACGCCTGTTTAACTATCCTAATCATTGCCGGTTTGGCGCTGGTAACATTCCGCCAGAAGATGTCCGGCGACACCCTACCGCCAGAAAACAATCACTACACACTGACGCCAGTCACCCTCAAATGGGCAGGAGTTGACGTTACCACAACTCTACGCTTCGACACCCAAAGCGGGAAGGCTTCCGCCTTGTGGTATGAGGGCGCAAGTAAGGAAGCGCCCGGAAGATGGCACTGGGCTGAGGTCAGCGAAAAATGATACAAGAGCAGCGACCATCACCAGCGATACAGTCACTGGTGATGTGGAGTCTCTTTAAGTCGCTCTGCTTGTTCTCTCAGTTCTCTTTTCCGCGCTTGGAGTTCGGTTTCATTCATCGTCGCTCGCGGCATTGCCTTGTCCTCGAAAACTGCTTTCGCAAGCCCTGCAATACTTCCAAGAGAAGATGCTCTGGCCTCTCTCTCTCTGTTTTTTCTAGGTGACTGTTTCTCCGGATCTACTTCTTTTTCTTCTTCTTTTCTCATCTCTTCTATATCGCCATCCGTTTGCCATCGGGTTTCAGAAGCATTTGCCATCGGTTTGCTACGGGTTTGCCATCGTTTCCTCGCTCCAAGACTTCCAGCAATTCGGCGCTCAATGCTAGTTTTTTCTATCTCCTCATAAAGGGACACCAAGTTCTGATTCCAGTAGCGCCCGTCCTGAAGGCGAAACGACTGCAAGACGGCTTCAGCGTGTGGCTCGAATTGCTTTCGAGACTTTGCGCCTGCGAGACGCCAGAGATTGTCTGTGTCGGCAGGAAGACTCCCGCAGGGCTCCGACTGCCATGCCTCTGAGATTAATTGGATCAGATAACCGCGCTCCTCCGGAGTAAGGAATCGGGTCTCGCGTGAACCAAGCCAGTCCGCCGGGAAAAACTTGAACCAGGGTCTACCATTGTTCATCGGTTCCCGTCCCTCGCATTTCCTCATCCTGCCCGTTGCTAGAAACAATCCGAACTAGCCCCTGCATACGAGTCATAGGTCACTTAGCCCCTGCAAGGAACCGGCTAATCTCCTCTGGGGAAAACAACAGCCTGCGGCATATTCTGATGGGCTGCAAACGCCCCTTGCGAATCCATGACCGAACCGAATGCGGCTGACCCGAAGTTGGTCAGCCACCTCTTGCAGTGTGACTAGCCTGGGAACCTTGACAGTGACTTCGAGTTCACTTGCTGGCATGGGAATCCCCTTTCTTGCTGCGAGCGGCTTCCTGTTGGTTGCCGTGCTCCAGCAGCTTCAAAAGAGATGACTCCCTGACCATGACGCGCCCGCCAACCCGCGTCCGCTCCAGCAGACCTCGGCTCATCCATGCGTAGATCGTGAATTTCGAGACGCCACCGAGCATTCTGGCCGCGTCAGCAACCGAATACAGCGTCTCCAATGCCCTTGTATCCTTTCCCATTCCGTCACCTCGAATACGATAACGCTTGCGTGCATTATTCGTATGCCGTAAGATTAGTACGTATTGTGCAGGCTGAACCCAGAAATGTTGGCGGTAAAAATGGCAAAGAGCCGTAAGCGAGCAAAGGGTGACGATGGACTCTGGGCGGTCCATGCGATTGTCCCTGGATTGTCAGAGCGCCTTTTGAAAGGCGGACGCCCGCCAACACTTTCAGACCTGCTGGCTGAATTGCTGAACGGTCATGTCCTGACGAACGACAGCAAGAGGCGAGTCGAAAGGATCATTCAACTTCTGCGATTTCAAAAGGGGTATAGATCGCAATTCACTGCCTGCCTGGATTCGTCTGAACCAGATAACGGGCTCACAGATATTTATTTAGACAGCCTGATCGAGTGCAACAGGGAGTTGAGCGAAAGCCTCTTCAACTACAAGGTTATTCCGCAGATTCATCCCGTCGGAAATGCGCCAGTGCTCTATTTCCTCTCCGCCGAATCGAATGGCGGCTCCCCCGAAAAACAGACCGAAATCGGCGCGGTAATGTGCGCACTTCAACTCGCAGAGCGGGATCAACTTGAGAATGTACGTAAGTGTTCATGCGGGACGTTCTTTGTTGCGGGAAGGATCGACCAGCACTATTGCAGCGTGAAATGCCGCGTCAAGGCTCACCAGTCTTCTGACGAATTCAAAGCTAAGCGGCGAAAAGCTGACCGGGAGCGGTACCGGCTGCATTGTGACGGAAAGGTAAAGGAAGGCAGAGGGAGGAAGCATGGCACTCAAAAAACGCGGTAAGAGGTGGCACTGCCATTTCGTTGTCAACGGGCAACGATTCCGGCAGTCCCTTCAAACAACGGACTGGAGAGAGGCTCAAGCCAAAGAGAAGGAACTGATAGCGGCGGCGGAGCAGGGCAAACTAAGCGCGTCGAGTGGGGCCTTTGCAAAGCTGCTCTTCGAGGACGCGGCGGAGAAATATCTTGCTGGCCGCCTGCCGGAACTTGCCGAATCCAGTCAAGTGAAAGAGCGGCAAATGCTGGTGAAAGTGACCGAGTATTTTCGGGGCAGGAGGCTGCGAGACCTTACAGCGGAAGACGTGCTCGGCTTCCGGCAGTGGCGCACAACGGGCGGAGTGGGTCCGGCAATCATCAACATGGAAACGGGCGTCATTCGCCGGATGCTGAAACGGGCCAAACGCTGGAGCGCGATTGCGGATGATATTCGCCCGCTGAAAGAACCTCGCTCAATAGGACGGGCACTCTCCTACGAGCAGAAGGTACGCCTGCTCCATGCCGCCGATTCCAACCCTGAGTGGCAGACTGCGCGGCTGGCAATGACGCTCGCGCTATGCACGACCATGCGGGGCGTCGAACTCAAGAACCTTCGCTGGCAGGATGTAGACCTGATGGGGAAGTCTTTCAACGTGCGCCGGAGCAAGACGGACGCGGGCCTGCGTTCGATTCCCATGAACGATGACGCCTATGATTCCGTGATGGAGCTTTGGGAGCGGGCCAAGGCGTTCGGCGGTACGAAGCCGGAGCATTTCCTGTTCCCCGCGTGTGAGCACGGCCATATTGACCCGGAGCGCCACCAGAAGAGCTGGCGTACCGCGTGGCGCAAACTGACCAAGGCCGCCGGACTGCAAGGCTTCCGGTTCCACGATTGCCGCCACCATGCGATTACGGAGCTTGCCGAGTCACAGGCCAGCGATAGCACGATCATGGCACTTGCCGGGCATGTGTCGAGGAAGATGCTGGAGCACTACAGCCATGTGCGGCAGGAAGCGAAGCGAGAGGCGGTGAATGTGCTCTCCGCCAAGCGGCCAAACAAGCCAACAATCGGGAGTTATGACACAAACCGTGACACAAAACCCGTCCAGCCTGAGCAGATGCCGCCGTATGTGATTGAAAGTATGGTAGGCACGAGGAGACTCGAACTCCTGACCTCTACCGTGTCAAGGTAGCGCTCTAACCAACTGAGCTACGCGCCTACGCGGTGGGACGATCTGTATTCTAGCGGGCGGGCGCCATTGTGGGCAAGCTCGCAATGGCGACGTTTTGTAAGCGAGGGAGACCGAAGAAGCGTACTCCGCTGTCCGGAACTGCGGAACCCTGAAGCCGACCTCAATCCCCGGTTAGTCATCTTCTGCGCGGCCAGAAGTGTCGATCGCGAAAGTCTCGATGCCAGTAGTTTCGCGGCCTGTCAGCGTCCCAGGAGAAGGCTCCCTTGTGCACCGTGATCTGAGGTTTGCCGCCGTCTCCCTCCAGGATAATGCTGACTATGTCGAAGCGGCAGCACGGCGGCCGGTCGCCGGGGATGCGACGAACATATCTGCGAGCGACCGATAAGATGTGCCGCCGCTTGCTCCGATCGACCGCCGTCACCGGTGGCGCTAACCCCTCGTTGGTTCGGGTTTTCACCTCGATGAAGCAGAGGATGCCATTGTCCCATCCAATCAGATCGATTTCACCCCGGTCGTACGGGACACGAAAGTTTGCGGCAACCATTTTGTAACCCAGGCCCCGCAAGTGCAGGTAGGCCTCGAGTTCACCGCGTTTGCCGGTCAGCAGATGTTTCGGCCTGCGCGCCGGTAAGTGGCGGCTGGCGAATTCCAGACTGCGGATGACGAACTTGGTCAGCCACACCATGAGGCGAGTAACCCATCCCGTCAGCCTGACTCTAACCGCTTCCGGCTTCCTGCTGATGTGATGGGCATCACTGGAAGTCGTGCTTCGGGGAGGAACAGCCGGGCCGTGTCCGAGAAATTGTCTTACGTGGTTGCCAGTCGGAGGCAAAGCCGTCAGAATGGAAGAGGCGCCGACTGACGTTCGTTGCCATGCTGGCCGGTAGTGGCCGTCTGCCAGCGAAGTCGAGATCGGTTGGAAGATCTACAGGAAAGGTGCGCGTGGAACATCTGGGAACAGCAGACTTCTTTCGCGAGGTAGCCGCTTGAAGAGTCAATTCTGGACTGCGCCGAACCAGATCACACTGCTGCGCCTGATCTTCATCCCGTTTGTCATCATTACGGTAATCGATGGGCAGTGGGTTTGGGCGCTCGGTCTTCTGGTAGCGGCGGCATTGAGCGACGCCCTCGACGGACTGCTGGCGCGGGCCTTGCACCAGCAGACCATGCTGGGGCAATATCTGGACCCAATCGCCGACAAGCTGTTGCTGAGTTCGCTGTTTCTCGTGCTTTCGTTTGTCAGGAAGATCCCGTGGAAGTACACCATCCTGGTGTTCAGCCGGGACCTGTGCATCGTGGCCACCGCCGTCGTTTTGTATGCCACGGTCGGATTTCGCGACTTCCGGCCCAGTATTTATGGCAAGCTGAACACCGGCTGTCAGATCGCCGCAGTTTTCTTCGTTGTACTGGCACAAGTGTTGCGCGTGCCTTGGGTGCTGTACCTTGAAACGTTTTTTCTCTACGCAACCTTTACGTTCGCGACCATCTCGGGCGTCCACTATGTTCTGGTTACAGGATACCGCTTACGCAAACAGGACCAAAAGCCGGCCGCCTAGGGCGGTTTCAGGATTCGTGTATCCGCCCGTACGGGCAGTGCGGGCCTTCAGAGACTGGGTCGCGACCTCGTGTCGGTTTGCCACGGTGGAATGAAGCGGGGAAAAACCAGCCCCGCAGGGGCGAAAGAGCTTAGCCCAGCGCTTCAGCGCTGGGTAAAGTGGAAGGTCAAGCCGAGTCCCGTAGGGACGGCAGAGGTTGCGACGCCGTCTTCAGGCCCGCTTAGGGGCAGGGGAAAAAATCGCGGCGAACGCGGGCTGAAGCGCCGCTCTACCCGTACAAACCGGAGACACCTATTGTGGAACCGCTTTAGCCTGAGGCCACACGGGCTGCAGCCATCTCATCTTCATGACCACCGATCGCAATCACCGTCTGCAAGCGATCGTCGCGTTTGCCTTGGTCTATCTGTTCTGGGGCTCGACCTACCTGGCAATCGGAATTGCCGACGACGAGCATCTTCCACCTGCGGTGATGTGTGCTCTGCGATTCTTGATTGCAGGTCCGCTGATGCTGGCGGCATGTGCTGCCATGGGCCGCACCGTTCGCATTACCTTGAACGAGGCGATGCGGCTGGCGACGATCGGGTGCTTGTTGCTGGTAGCCGCCAATGGCGGTCTGGCCTGGGCAGAACAATGGGTGCCGACGGGACTTGCCGCGCTGATCGTAGCGGTTACGCCGATCTGGTTTATGGTGCTGGAGACTTTCGTCTTCCGGGGAGACCGGCTTTCGCGACGCGGTTTGATCGGGCTGGCATTAGGTATTGCGGGTATCGCCATTCTCTTCTGGCCCCAGTTCGCAGCCCGCAACACCCTTGGCACGATGCAACTAGTCGCTTCATGCACGCTCCTGTTCTCTTCGATGAGCTGGGCCATCGGCTCGGTGCTTTCGCGCAAGTGGCAAATGAAAGTCGACCCGTTCGCCGCTACGGGCTGGGAGATGTCCTTTGCGGCGATCGGCAATACGCTGGTTGCGTTCGCTACGGGCCAGCAGCATCGTATTGTGCTGACTTCTCGCGCGCTGATGGCGGTGCTTTACCTGGTGGTTTTCGGGTCGTGGGTCGGTTACACGGCGTACATCTGGTTGCTGAAGCATGTGTCGACGCAGAAGGTGGCGACGTACGCTTATGTGAATCCCATTGTCGCGGTTTTTCTCGGATGGCTGGTGCTGCACGAGCGCTTCGATGGATACATATTTGCGGGAAGCGTAGTCATCATCGCCGCCGTGGCATTGGTCACCACTGCAAAAGTTCACAGCCGCGAACCAGGCGAGCAATCGGCGGGCGGATTGCCCGAGATGAAATCGGAAGTGTAGAAAAGTCCTGGAGAGCGGTTTTCGGTGGGAGCCCCCGCATTTATGCGGGGGAAGGAGCGCTTCAGCGCTCCGGGAAAAGTTCGGTTTTGATCAAGCGCTTTAGCGCTGGCCTCGCGAGATCCCGCGGCTAAAGCCTATTTTATGAGCGAACCCTTTCCGCTGGACTAAAGTCCAGCTCCCCCCTGCTGAAGCAGGGGGCTCCCACCAAAGGCCTTCCCAGAGTTTTTCCGCAGCCTCTGAGCGCGTGCTCCAGCCGCTGCCAATACATCAGGGGTGAACCCGCTCTAACCCTTACTTCCGTCTCCACCGCACCCCGTCTTTGGTGTTTTCCAGGATAATGCCGTTTTCCGCCAACTGCGCTCGGATAGCATCCGAGCGTGCGAAATCACGGGTCTTGCGCGCTTGCGAGTGCTCGGCAACGAGTCCCTCGACCTCAGCATCGGAAAGGGCCGCGGCTTTGGCAAGCTCGGCCGTCTGCGGGCTGATCTTGTCCTCCAGGCCTTCCGTCTTTGCCCATTCGACGGTTGCGCGCACCTTGGCGGCATCGTCGTCCGTCAGCACCGCGAAGATCTCTTCGAATTCTTCTAGGACCCTGAGCAGTTGAGGGATGTCGCCCTTCCGTACTTCTCCGGCATCGGCGGCAGCATTTACGTCCCTCACCATGTCAAAAACGGCGCCCAACGCGCGCGCCGTGTTCAGATCGTCGTCCAACGCGGCGCGCATTTCTGCCGAGGTCCTCTCCGCGATTTCGGCAATGATCACATTGCCGTCATCGGGGAACGGCGAAGTCTCCAGTCGCAGCTTGAAGTTGCGCAACCGTTCCACCGAGTTCGCCGCCTGCGTCAAGCCGTCGAAGGTGAAGTTAAGCTGTTTGCGATAGGGAACCGACATCAACAGAAATCGGATGGACGATGGCTTGTGTCCCATCAGGATGAGATCGCGGACGGTAAAGAAATTCCCCGCGCTCTTGGCCATCTTTTCGCCTTCCACCAGCAGGAAGCGCGAATGCACCCAGAAATGCACAAACGGCTTCCCGGTCAACGCCTCCGACTGCGCGATCTCGTTTTCGTGATGCGGAAAGATGAGATCCTCGCCGCCGGCATGAATGTCGAAGCTCTCGCCGAGGTACTTCATCGACATCTGCGAGCACTCGATGTGCCAGCCCGGACGGCCGGGGCCGATCTCGGTTTCCCACATTGCCTCGCCTGGTTTCGGCGCCTTCCAAAGCGCGAAGTCGCGCGCGTTGTCCTTGTCGTATTCGTCCACGTCCACCCGCGCGCCATCGTTCATGCCCGCGAAGTCCCTCTTTGACAGCTTGCCGTACTCGGGAAACTTTGCGATTCGGAAGTAGTAGGAGCCGTCGTCGGTGCGGTAGGCAAAGCCCTTCTCCTCAAGTCCCTTGATAAAGTGGGCCATCTCCTGAATGTGATCGGTGGCATTGACCACCAATTCGGGATGCTGGATGTTCAGCGCGTCGGCATCTTCCAGAAACGCCTGCTTGTACTTTTGGGTGTAATCCTGGACGCTGACACCATCGCGCGCGGCGTTGCGGATGATTTTGTCATCCACGTCGGTGATGTTCATGACGTGCTTCAGCTTGTAGCCACTCTGCTTCAGAAAACGCCGCAGCGTGTCCACGACGATGAAGGTGCGGAAATTGCCGATGTGACCGTAGTCGTAAACCGTGGGCCCGCAAGCGTACATGCGGACCAGGTTGTCTTCCAGTGGATGGAACTCCTCGACTTTTCCGGACAGAGTGTTAAAGAGCTGAAGCGGCATGGACCTTCCCTGTGCAGGTGGAGAATCTTTGATTGTAGGGGCCTGCAAGAAATCTAATCAAGGGGCAGCATCAAGGAACACAGGACGGCTTTCGGCGTGCTTGTTACCGAACCCACGTTGTGCCATTTCTGCCCCCGATTTACAGAATAGCCCTCACCACGGTGCCATCAGCGCGCGGAGGGCAGCTCCGTTGGTTGCCAAGGAAAGTGCCCTAGTCCATGCTGCGGCGAAGATCAACTAGCACTTGATCGACAGCGCTTACCCGGATGAATCCCAAACACGGATATTCCAGGTCAAGGGTGACATAGACCGCGAAGGTGAGTATGGCCGCAAAACTGAACAAATGAAGCCAACTACGTGTTTTCTGGCCCGCCATGCCATATCCGGCCAAGAGCGAACACGCTAGCGCCAAACCGCCCAGCATGGCAAAGATGATGGTCGGCGGATGGGTTCGCCTGGCCACGTTCCTAGTGGTGGTGATGTCAATCATGTGGTTCAGGGCAGGCAGCAGCAGCATGGAAGCCGCGGTGGTATTCGACTCCCGGCTGGCCGCCACTGCGTTGGTCCAGATTACTTTCTGCAACGCTTCGGCCCTGGCCAGTTCTGTCTTCGCGGAGTCCATGTCGGGAAGCTTTTGGTAAGCCGCCAACCGTGTGTCCAGATACTGCCGAAACAAATCCCGCATTGCTGGCTGCTTCTCGGCGGGCAACAGTTCAATTCGCAAGTAAGCAGTGCCTATGGCGTTGGCCTCTTCCGCCACCAACTGCCGTCGCGCGTCAAAGCGCGAGCCAGCCCCGGAAAACGTGAACGCGATGAGCAGGCCGAGGAGCCCAAACACAGCGCCCTCGACGGCGCCGAAACCTGTGCTATCGGGCCCGTCCGGGCCTGTCATCCGCCGCATCCCTACGCGACGACCGATTTCCAGAAACAACAGCATTCCAGCAAACAACACCAGGAGGAACACCGGAGTTACAACCCAAAAGTCCATCATTCGGCCTCAGCTACTGTTCTATCATTGTTCGCGGAAGCCGGCATTGCATCCGGTTGCAGTCTTCCTTCCCAGCGGCGCGTTCCGCGCTTATTGCCGGCAGGCAGAACAGTAGCCGCCAACCTCTAAGCGGGACACTAGAATCTTGAAGTGGCAGTCTTTTTCCACTTGCTGTTTGAGTTTCTCGTAGGTACTGGTTACGAATTCCGTGATTTTCCCGCAGCGCAGACAGGCAATGTGGATGTGCTCGCGGTTCATTTTCCGTTCGTAGTAATGGCCTTCTCCGCGAATGTGCATTAAGTCGAGCTCGTCGATCAGTCCGTGCCGTTTGAGCAGTTGCAAGGTTCGATATACCGTGCTGCGGTCCACGGACGCATCCACTCTCTGGACTTTCCGCAAGATCTGGCCGGCATCAAGATGCTTGGTTGCGGTTTCGATGACGCGCAGAACGGCGCGCCGCTGTTGCGTGATGCGAATGCCGCGTTCGCTGAAGTAGGCCTGTAGACGGCCTGGAATCTGGGTTTCCGGTAGAGGCATAGAGTGGGTCCTCCGCGTGTTGCAACTGGTCGCAAGAAGGCTGCGACGAAATCTTGGGGCATTCCTTGACAACCATCCCCGTCACCCGCCAGCATAGACAGGTTAACACTAGATGCGACCGAGTCGCAACTAGGGAAACTGTTCACAATCGAACAAACAAGAATCAATAGCAAGGCTGCCTCGGAGACGGAAATGGAAAGTCGAACAACTCGACCTACCGTATGTCTGGCACCGGGGTTTGGGAACCAACGGGAGTATTTGTGGATCGTCTAGGCGTCCTTACATCGGCGGTATGGGCAACACTGGCGCGAATCGGTTACGCTGCGCTGCTGCTCGCGGCAGTGGCGCTGCCATCCCATGGTCAGGAATATCCCTACTTCGTGACCTACTCGCAGGAAATGGAGGAGCCTGGCAATCTCGACATCGAAATGTTCAGCGTGGTTGGCAACCCTCCGAGTGGCAACAGTTTTATTGGCTCGGACATCGAATTTGAGTATGGCCTAAAAGGTTGGTGGACGACAGAGTTTTATCTCGACGGACAAGCGACCCAGAACGAAAGTACCATTTTTACCGGATTCCGCTGGGAGAACCGGTTTCGCCCGCTTGCTCGTGAGCACTGGATCAATCCTGTTCTCTATACCGAATTCGAAGACATCAGCGCCGACAAGACCATGCGAGAGGTCGTCGGTCACGACGGCAGGTATGACTTCCTGGCGCCGAACGGGCTGGCGCACATGGATAAGCAGCGCGAGATTGAGCTAAAGCTGATTCTGGGCAGCAATTTTCGCGGTTGGAACATCAGCGAAAACTTCATCGCGGAAAAAAATCTTGCGGGCGATCCCTGGGAGTTTGGCTATGCCCTCGGGGCGAGCCGTCCTCTGCAGCTTGCCGCCAGTGCGCACGAGTGCGCCTTTTGTGCAGAGAAGTTTCAATCCGGCGTTGAAATGTACGGTGGCTTGGGCGATACCGACGGCTTCGGGTTGCACCTGACCTCGCAATACCTGGGCCCGACCGTTAACTGGTCTGCTCCGCATGGGATGACCGTGGCGTTTTCGCCGCAGTTTGGGCTGAATGGCTACAGCATTCCCGTGTTGTATCGCTTCTCGGTGTCTTATGAGTTCCAACAATTCTTCAGCCACTTCCATCGGAGTGGGCAATGATAAGTAGGCCGGCACTATTCTTCATCGCAGCGCTCCTCATTGTCGCGTTATCGCTGGCTGGGTTTGCCACATCCAATGGGGCATGGCTGACGAACGTCCCGCAACGCGAGCGCGAGCGCGTCAATCCCTATCGCGACCAGCCGGATGCGGTGTCTGCCGGCCGCAGAATTTTCCTCGATCACTGTGCCCACTGTCACGGCAAGGACGCGGAGGGAACCAAGAAGCGGCCTTCCCTGAAAAGCGACCGCGTGCGGCAAGAGGCAACCGATGGTGACCTCCATTGGTTGCTGGTAAACGGGAACCGGGGCCAGGGTATGCCATCCTGGGTCAAGCTGGGCGATCCTCAGATTTGGCAGGTCATCTGCTATGTGAAGTCGTTACATTGAGCCTGCCAGGAGCCGCTGAGTCCGTGAGGAGAATCTTGAGTGTACCTCTTTGGGTAAAAAGATTGGACTTGCGATCCTGGTCCTCTTGGTGGCCTTCCAGTTCATCCCAGCGAATCGAAGTAACCCCACTGTGGAGCCATCACAAACGATCTACGTAACCCTGCCGGTGCCCGCGGACGTGAAGACGGTATTTGAGCGGTCCTGCAAGAATTGCCATTCCGACGAAACCTCCTGGCCCTGGTACAGTTACGTCGCTCCTGTCTCGTGGGTCATCGTTCACGATGTGCGCCAAGGGCGGAAGGCGATGAATTTATCGGAATGGGGTGGTTATCCGATAAACATAAAGGCAAATAAACTCGAAGAAATCTGTGAACAATTGACCAACGGCGACATGCCAGATCGAAAATACACACTGATTCACGGAAAGGGTCGCCC
>DATCCF010000124.1:0-10249 GCA_036511435.1 Terriglobales bacterium
TTGGAACTGCCCGTAGTGGGAAGCACGCGCGGTTATCGCGAGTGGGCCGTGAAGGTGGGCACGAATGCAAGGTATCGCCGTCCGGCAACTCCGGTTTGGACGCAGCGACTGGACTCCATATTCCTGCACCGCACTTGGGGCGCGGTCATCTTTGGCGTGGTCGTCGTCGGCGTCTTTCAGACGATCTTCGCGATTGGCCAGCCGCTCTCGAACCTGCTGCAGCATTTCCTCGATGCCAGTGCCTTGCAGATTAGCAGTCATCTGCCGCACGGGATGCTGAGCTCGCTGATCGTGAACGGCGTGTGGAAGGGAACCGGTTCGGTGCTGGTCTTCCTGCCGCAGATTCTACTGCTGTTCCTAGTCATCGGAATTCTCGAGGACTCCGGATATCTGTCGCGCGCCGCGGTCATCGCCGACCGCACCATGTCGCGCGTTGGGCTGAATGGCAAGAGCTTCATACCATTGCTGTCGGCCTATGCTTGCGCGGTGCCGGCAATTATGGCGACGCGCACCATCGAGAACAAGCGCGATCGCATTGCGACCATCCTGATCGCGCCCTTCATGACCTGCTCGGCGCGCCTGCCGGTGTACACCATGGTGATCGCGGCGTTCCTGCCGAACCGGCCCGTGCTCGGCGTGTTCCTGGGAACGCGAGCGCTGGCGATGCTTGGGCTATACGTTCTTGGTTTCCTGATGGCGGTGTTTACGGCGCGGCTGCTAAAGTCGTCGATTCTTAGGAGCAAGGACGCCCCCTTCATTTTGGAGATGCCACCCTATCGCTGGCCCACCCTTATATCTCTGGGATTGCGCTTGGTGGACCGCGGCAAGGCGTTCCTCTATCGCGCGGGTACGGTGATCATGCTGGTTTCGCTGCTGCTGTGGGCGGCGACCAACTTCCCCATGCATCACGGACAACCGCCCGCGGTGCAGGACAGCGTCGTTGCCTGGGTAGGACATGCAATCGAACCTGCTATTCGTCCGCTGGGTTTCGATTGGAAAATCGGTGTCGGACTGCTGACCTCCATCGCCGCGCGCGAGGTGATCATCGCCACGCTCGGCACCTTGAACGGAATCGATCCCCAGTCGCACGCTGTCGACTTGCAGGCGGCGTTGAAGCATGAACTGACGCCTGCGGGCGCCGTCGCTCTGCTCGTCTTCTTCGCGTTCGCCATGCAATGTATGTCAACCATTGCCGTGGTGCGTCGCGAAACCAACGGATGGAAGTGGCCGGTGCTGCAGTTTGGCTACATGACCGCGGTCGCCTACATCTCCGCCTTCGCAGCCTACAATATGGTTGGGTATTTCGTCAGGTGAGAACTTCACAGACGAAATCCGACAGATATCATTAGAATAGAACTTGGAGTTCGAGTGTGGTTATGTATCTACGGTTTTGTAGGTGCAGATGGTTCGATTCGAGTGGGACCAGGCAAAGAACAAGGGCAACAAAACCAAGCACGGCGTCGATTTCGAAACCGCCAAGCTCGTCTTTGATGATCCTTCAAGCATAACTTTTTTGGATCGAATTATCGACGAGGAGGAGCGGTGGCACGCAATCGGCACCGTCGCGGACATCGTTATTCTCGTAGTGGTTCACACCTATCGCAGTGAGGGATCGGACGAGGTGATCCGGATCATTTCAGCACGCCTTGCCACTCAGGGTGAAAGGAAGTTGTATGTCAAAGCTATCGGCTGAAAAACGGAAAGAGCTCGAGGAATTGGCGAAACGGACGGACAGCGAAATTGACTGTTCAGATATTCCTGAAATTCGCGAGATTCCGCGCGATGCGGTAATCGGGAAGTTCTATCACCCGAAGAAAACCAACGTCACGGTTCGGCTCGATGCTGATGTAGCGGCTTGGCTTAGGGCATTGGGCGAGGGATATCAAACTAGGATCAACGAGTATTTGCGACAGCTGATGAGACAGTCTCGCGGCCGCTGAGGGAGTTACGATCATCCCAGCCGGACACGGGAGTAAAGTCATCCTGCCGGGGATTCGGATATGGCAACCCTACAGACATCACTTTCGGAATACCTGCGAACGAGCTACCACCCTGACCGTGACTACGTTGACGGCGAGGTGCAGGAGCGCAATTGGGGAGAATTCGATCATGCGGCAGTCCAGGTCTTTCTATCTAGCTGGTTCTTCCAACACCGCCAGGAGTGGGAGCTGCACGTATTGGTCGAGATGCGAGTCCGTGTCGCCGCAGAACGTGTGAGAATCCCGGATGTCTGCCTGGTCGCACGAGGCGGGGAAATCGAGCAAGTTCTTACCAAACCTCCGCTGGCTGTTATCGAATACTTTCTCCTGAAGACCGAATCGGGCGGTACAACGAACGGCTGGCCGACTACCGTCAGATGGGCATTCCAAATGTCTGGGTCATCGATCCCGCAAATCGAGTGGGCTACGACTGCAGCACGGCAGCGTGGTTGCCGGTTGAGGAATTTCGCATAGCCGCTTCGCCAATATTTTTGCAGCTTACCGATCTGTGGAGCGAGATGCAGGCGAATCGCTAATCGCGGGCCAAGGCTTTTCTCTCCTCACCTCCGCGAGCCAGTAAGCTCCTTCACCAGTCCCGGTAGCACCTCTCCCGCCTTGCCCAGCACCACCTCATCGAAGAATTTGCTATTGGCCGGCTCCTCCGGTCCGATGTAGATGGCGCGAGCGCGATTGACACGGGCCATGCGCACAAAGCTCGCCGCCGGCTCGACCACGCCCGACGTTCCAATGGTCAACAGCACGGTACACACTCTGAGCTGTTCGAAGATGCGGTCCATGGCGAATGGAACCTCTCCGAACCAGCAGATGTGTGGCCGCAGCAGCGCTCCGCATTTTGGGCAGGTGGGAATTTCCGCTCGCGAGAGATACAGGCGCTCGTCGTCAAAGGGGGCGCTGGGGCAGGTTTCGCGCGAGCAGCGGGTCTGCATCAAGCGGCCATGCATGTGAACGATGCGCTGGGAGCCGGCTTGTTCGTGCAGGGAATCGACGTTCTGCGTGCAAAGAAAGAAGCGCTCGCCCAGCGTGCGCTCCAGTTGCGCCAGCGCGCGGTGAGCGGGATTTGGAGTCACCATCACCGCCCGCTTACGCCGCTCGGAATAGAACTGCCAGACCAGTTCCGGATTGGCATGGAAAGCTTCAGGGGTGGCTACCTCTTCCACGCGATGCCCGCGCCAGAGTCCATCGGCGCCGCGAAAGGTCGGAAGTCCGCTTTCGGCGCTGACGCCCGCACCCGTCAGCACAAACACACGGTCGTGTGACACCAGCGGTTGGGTCATTGCCCTGCTTGCGTGCCGACTGCCGGCCACTGCGCCTCCCTTGTAGTTACTTTTCGAACCATCCGATCGCCACATGCGTCGGATGATGCGGCGATGTGCCCCCACTGGGTTACATAATCCTATCGCGTTTCTATATACTGAACGGTTCGGTCGCCCCCAATTTTCGGTTCCGTAAGGGGTGGTCGCATCCGTCCGGCCGCTAGCGAATCTATAACTTATATATCCGACACACAAAGGCCGAGGCTATCCGGGTCGCCGGAGTCCGGCCAGGGAGTTTGCCATCCTTGTCCACCGTAACGATATCGAGCCAAACCAGCAGCGTTGACAGCGAGAAGCTGGAGCGCGTCATGGACGCCTTCCGCCGCTGGGGCTATTTCCAGGCCAATCTTGATCCCCTGGGGCACTTCGCTCCGTTCTCCCATCCTGAGTTGGACATCTCTGGTGACGGCGTCGATCTGGCGCGCCATATCTACTGCGGCAGCATCGGCGTGGAGTTCATGCACCTTCCCGACCCGGAGCGGCGCCAGTGGATCCAGGAACGGATGGAGGCGCAGCAGCAAGAGCCGGTTGACCGCTCGAGAATTCTCGATCAACTGGTGCGCGCCGGCATCTTCGAGCAGACCATTCACTCCCGCTACATTGGAACCAAGCGCTATTCCCTCGAGGGAAACACGGCGTTAATCCCATTGCTCGACGAGATTCTCAACTCTGCCTCGGTGCAAGGCGCGGAGCAGGCTGTGCTGGGGATGAGCCATCGCGGCCGCCTCAATGTCATCATCAACATCGTGAGCCGTCCGGCGGCGGAGATCTTCGCTGGGTTCGAGGATGTCGATCCGCGAAGCGTGCTCGGCGGTGGGGACGTGAAATATCACGTCGGTGCGACGGGGATTTTCACCGGTGCGAGTGGCGGCCAGGTGCGCATTCACCTGGTCTCCAATCCGAGCCATCTGGAAGCCGTCGATCCCGTGGCTCTGGGACGTGCGCGCGCCAAACAGACGCGAATCGGGCGCGAAGGTAAAACCAAGATCCTGCCGATTCTGATGCACGGAGACGCCGCCTTCGCGGGGCAGGGAATCACAGCCGAAACCTTGAATCTCGCCAACTTGCGCGGCTACACCGTCGGCGGCACGTTGCATATCATCGTCAACAATCTCATCGGCTTCACCACCAACCCGAGCGATGCCTATTCCAGCCGCTTCTCCTCCGACCTTGCCAAGCGGCTGCCGATTCCGATCTTCCATGTCAACGGCGAAGACCCCGATGCGGTGGTGCGCGCCGGCCGCATGGCCCTCGAGTATCGCTACGACTTCGGCACCGACGTGGTGGTTGATCTCATTGGCTTTCGTCGCCACGGCCACTCCGAGGTGGACGATCCGACCATCACCCAGCCGATCCTGTATCGCAAGATCAAAGACCACCCCTTGCTCTACCAGATCTATGCCAGCAACGTCGGTCTGGATGCGCAGCCGCACGTCGAGAAATTTCAGGCAGAACTCGATACCGCGGAAAAGGCTGGCAAGAGCATGGTCAAGAAGCCGACGATGCGTCAATTGCCCAGCTACTGGTCGCCATTTCACGGCGGCCCCTACGATCCCGCCGATGAAGTGGACACCGGGCTCACAGCTGATCGCCTGCACCAGATCACCGATGCCCTGGTGAAATATCCCGAAGACTTCCACATCCATCCCAAGGTGCAGAAGCTGCTGGAGCAGCGCCGCGAGATGGGCCATGGCAAGCGTCCGCTGGATTTTGGCATGGCCGAAGCATTGGCGTTCGGATCGCTGGCGCTGGAAAACGCGCCGATTCGCCTCAGCGGTCAGGACAGCCGCCGCGGCACCTTTAACCAGCGCCATTCCGTGCTGATCGACATCGTTGACGAGAAGGAATATGTGCCGTTGTGCCATCTGGCTCCGCAGCAAGCCCGGGTTGAGATCTACAACTCGGAGCTTTCCGAGGCCGCGGTCATGGGTTTCGAGTACGGATATTCGCGCGATTATCCGGAAACCCTGGTCGCGTGGGAAGCGCAGTTCGGTGACTTTGCCAATGGGGCGCAGATTGTCATCGATCAATTCGTCGTTTCGGGGGAAGACAAGTGGAGCTTGCTGAGTGGACTGGTGTTGCTGCTGCCGCACGGTCACGAAGGCCAGGGGCCGGAGCACTCCAGTGCGCGCATCGAGCGCTATCTGCAACTGTGCGCGCGCGACAATATGCTAGTTTGCCAACCTTCAACGGCTGCGCAGTATTTCCATCTGCTGCGCCGGCAGGCGTTGCGCAAGTGGCGCAAGCCGCTTATCTGCTTTACCCCGAAAAGCATGTTGCGCCATCCCGAGGCCATGTCGCCGTTGAACGAACTGGAGCGTCCGCGCTTCCTGAATGTCATCCCTGATGAAAGCGCGTTGCAAGCCAAACGTGTACTGCTCTGCACCGGAAAGATTGGCCATGAGTTAAGGATGGAACACAGAAGGTTGAAGATGCAGGGACCGGCGATCATTTCGCTTGAGCAGATGTATCCCTTTCCGGAAGACGAACTTCGTGCGATCCTGGGCCGATACAAGAGTGCAGCCGAGTTCATCTGGGTGCAGGAAGAGCCGGCGAACATGGGCGCGCTTACGTTCGTTACTCCGCGCTTACGGCGAGTGGTTGGCTCCAAGCTGCGCAGCATCAAGCGCGCGGCCAACGCGACCCCCGCAACTGGTTCAGCGAAGGCCCACGAGTTGGAACAGAAGACGCTTCTCGCGCTGGCCTTAGGTAAGGGAGAGTAACCCTCACCAATTGATCTCGACCCGCCGCGCCCCCTGCTGCGGACGCCAGCCCTCTGCCAGCGACCACGCTATCGGGGAATATGGTCAGCGCAACCTGGAAACTGAGTACTTACTATTTAGCATATTGTTGATCAGTAAAATAACTCAGATATAAACACCAGGAAACAAGCGCTTTATCACAGCTATCTACAGCTTAAGTGGTATGAGAGTGCGGTTCACCCCGCGCCAAAGTCTATGGAATCCAGAATAACCAAAGCCATTTTTCTACAAAAAAAAATAGACGCAGGAGCTCGATAGCCGTAACCAGCCTGTAATCAGCGTTGGGGCAGTGGCCACTATCGTGCATAAATTCCATAAGGGGCGTGTGTGTCTATCCCCCTTCCAAACAGTTTGGTGCGGAGAGTGCGATGAAACGAAATACACTAAGATTGCTTTCCCTGCTTGCAATTCTGGCGCTGTTCTCGATCTGGGCCTTTGGCCAGACCGAAACCGGCCAGATCGCAGGTACGATCCGAGATGCGAGCGGAGCCGTCGTTTCCGGCGCCAAGGTTACGGCGGTAGCAACCGACACCAGCCTCACGCGCGAAGCGACTACCAATTCTTCCGGTATCTTCACCATTCCCAGTCTCCGGCCTGGCAACTACCAAGTTACCATCGAGGCCACGGGCTTTCAAAAGGTCACCAAGCAGATCCAGGTATCTGTGGGCGCCTTCGCTGACGTCTCCGCGCAGTTGAAGGTGGGTACTTCAGCCACGACGATAGAAGTGACGGGCACTAACGAAGTTGCCACCGTCAACACCGAAAGCCAAACCTTATCGCAGGTCATTAGTTCGAAGCAGGTCATGGAGTTGCCCACGCTGACCCGCAACCCTTACGATCTGGTTGGAACGTCTGGTAACGTTAACGAGGACACGACGAGCAACCGGGGCGCCGGTTACGCCATTAACGGCCAACGTTCGGCCTCGACCGACATCCTGCTCGATGGCGGCGAGAACGTTGACCTATTCACCGCGACTGTGGGCCAACAGGTTCCGCTTGACTCCGTGCAGGAGTTCAGCGTGCTGACCAACAACTTCACGGCCGAATATGGGCGCGCCAGCGGTGGCATTGTCAATGTTGTTACCAAGTCAGGAACCAACGCCTTTCACGGTACGCTTTACGAGTTCAACCGTCTTTCGGCCTTATCTGCCAACACCTACAACAACGACGCCAATAACATTCCTAAGGCTCCTTTTACCCGCAATCAGTTCGGATATTCCATCGGCGGCCCCATCGTGAAGAACAAGCTGTTTTTCTTCAACAGCACCGAGTGGATTCGCGTGCGAGGGAGTGCAACGCAGAACTTTGACATTACCGACCCATCGTTCTTAGCCTTGCCGCAGATCTCGCCTGCTACGACCTCATTCTTCAATGCTTATGGCGCGCTCCGTCCACACACCGTGCTTTCCACGGTTCCCTGGGGCATAGCTGACGGCGAAATTACCCCGGGCTCGCCGGTAACCGGTAGCTGCCAGTTTGGGATTGCGTGTGCGCAGCCGTTTGGCGACGTAATCGCGTACCGTTATGCCGGCGACTCTGGCGGTGGTAACCCGCAGAACACCTACATGAGCGTTGCCCGCATCGACTACAACTGGACAGACAAAACCTCCTTCTTCGCGCGTTACGCCATATTTAGCGACGACTACTTCTCCGGGGTGGTGAACACCAGTCCTTACGTGGGATATGACACGGGTGAAACCGACCGCAACCAGAATATTGCTCTTAATCTGAATCACGTTTTCAGTCCCAACTTGGTGAGTACAACCAAGCTGAACTACAACCGCTTGACCGAGCAACAGCCTTTGGGTGCTGCTCCGCTGACGCCAGGGCTTTTCAGCAACGCGGCCGTCAATGCGCTGCCCGGCACGGCGTACGCGTACGTGATGCCAGGCTATGTGGAAACTTCAACCGCCAACGCATTGCCCTTCGGCGGGCCGCAGAACCTGTACCAGATCTACGAAGATGTCTCCTGGACGAAGGGGAAGCACCAGTTCAAGTTCGGCGCCGGCTATGTCCAGACTCGCGACAACCGCGTATTCGGCGCGTACGAGAATGCGGTACAAATTCTCGGGCAAGACCTCTTCGATGGACTTTCCAACCTGGTAGCCGGTAATACCTACCAGTTCACGGGCGCGATCTATCCGCAAGGCAACTATCCGTGCTCCAAGACCGAAACCGGGTCTTACACCGTGACTCCCGCTTGCCTGTTTAACTTGCCTGCAACTCAACCGAGCTTTAAACGCAACTACCGTTACAATGACCTCGCGTTTTATGGTCAGGATGCATGGAAGGTGAGTCCACGGCTGACTTTGAACCTTGGCCTCCGCTGGGAGTACTACGGCGTACAGCACAATTCCAATCCGAAACTCGATTCCAACTTCTATCTCGGTCCGGGCTCCACCTTCCAGGAGCAGATCCGTAATGGCGGCGTATCGCTTACCGGCCAGAGCAAGGTTGGCGGCTTCTGGAACCCGGATTACAAGAACTTTGCTCCCCGTGTCGGTTTTGCATGGGATGTCTTCGGCGACGGGACGACAAGTCTCCGCGGCGGCTACGGAATCAGCTATGAGCGTAACTTCGGAAACGTTACCTACAATACGATTCAAAACCCACCCAACTATGCTGTCATAAATGTTTTCGGCGAGGGCTTTGATGTCCCGTCTCAGCCAGTGTATACCGACAATTTCGGTCCCTTAGCCGGCACTACCGGTGCGCAGTGTGGAACATCAGGTATCGTGCCAGCAGGTCAGTCCTGCATCCCCAATGCCACGTTGCGTGCTCCCAATCAGAACATACAGACTGCCTATTCCGAAGCTTATGACCTGTCAATTGATCGTCTGCTCGGAAGGAATACGGTGTTGTCGTTGGAGTATGCCGGGGCACACGGTGTGCATCTTTACGACGTAGGCAATATTAATGTCCCCTACTATGGATCGACGTACCTGGGCGATACGCATCTGTCCAACCGTCTGAACTATCAGTACGGGAGCATCAATTACCGTGGCAGTGATGGCTACAGCCACTACAATGGCCTCACTGCGAAGTTGTCCAGCAGCAATCTCTGGAACAAGGGACTTATGCTGAACGCCAACTACACGTGGTCGCATTCCACCGACAATTTGTCCTCTACCTTTAGCGATGGTTACTGGGGGAATTACTGGCTAGGCTACACCGATTACTTCAATCCGAAATTGGACTACGGCAATTCCGACTACAATGTCTCACAACGCTTCGTATTTAGCGCGGTGTGGGATTTGCCGTGGATGAAGAACTCCAGCAATGGCGTTGCCCGGGCGGTGCTGGGCGGTTGGAGTATGGCGCCCATCCTCAGGGTACGCACGGGCTCTCCCTACACCATTTTCGACTGCGATAATGCTGTCACCATCTGCCCGCGCTGGAGTCCTGCCGCCGCACTCACCCCGAACACGGGTGGCGCTACTTTAACTTCCACCCCGAACGTGTTCAACTACATGCCGTTGCCTCCGGGGTTGAACGGCGGTGTGGTCAACGGCTCTTGCCCACATAATCCCGATGGCAGCTGCGTCGCTGGCACACAGGCCGACGCGCTTCAGGTACCAAACCAGTCGATCTTCTGCAACTCCGTGGTTGGCGGTAACCCGTTCACCTGCAGCGGCTTAAATTTGCCGAACCGCAACGCCTTTTACGGTCCGGGCTACTGGAACATGGACTGGAACTTCTACAAGAACTTCAAGCTCACGGAGCGCTTCACGATGCAGTTCCGTAGCGAGTTCTACAACATCTTCAACCACCACAACCAGTACATCGCAAATCTCAATCTTGACGTGTCGGCACTGAGCACTCCCAACATACAGTCTGAAAAGGGTGGTATTTTCGGCGCTGCCGGTGCTGCTACGGACGAGCGGCGCAACATTCAGTTCGCTCTGAAGCTGATCTTCTAAGCGGCTGTTTCGAAGTTGCAAGACTCGGGGAGCCTTCGGGCTCCCAATTTTTGGCAGCTGCCACCGAGGGCCGAGGATCGCTCGCCCCATTCGCCGTCGAAGTGAACGCTCGCCTTAGTTTCCCGGTTTGGTACCATCATTTGATTCATAGTCTCACTACTCGAAAATCTCTGGCTGCGTCAGTTCATCGATTAGAGGCGTTTTTGCTTGACGGATTGAGCGGCTTTTCCTATGCTAGCGAGCGTCGTGTAGAG
>DATCCF010000125.1:0-4069 GCA_036511435.1 Terriglobales bacterium
CCTATAGTCTCCACGAAGCCCGGCTCAACCATAGGGGTGCTTCGACTCGTGTTCGCTAACACCCGCGAACACTCGCTCAGGATGACAAGCTCAAATTTCTGGTGCGACAATCACGATGGCCGAAGGCTACTGGCAACTGACTACCCCCCAGTGCCGTCCTTGCCAATTGACCATTGCCACCATCCATCCCATAATCTCTAGTGTTCACAAATTCTGCTGCTCACTAGGTGGCCCATGGTGCAGAAAAAAAGCAAGAAAACTGGCCGTTCGTTCCAGACGGCTGGCGCGCGGTTAGACGACGTACTGGGCGATGCGTCGAAACGCATCGAAGAGGAAACCAAGACGCTCATCGCCTACATCAACAACGAGCTGGTGCCCGCCATTCGCGAGCACTCCAGCACTGGGTTGCGCATTGCCAGCGAAAAGCTGAAGCAGGCGGCCGACATGATGGATGCCGGCAAGAAGCAGAAAAAGGGCTGATCACGCGAGTTCCGCTTCTCATCTTCATGGGCACGGCGCTGCTCCTGCTCCCGGCCTGCGGCAGGTATAAGACTGCTCACGCTCATCCGGTTCCTCCTCCGCCCACCGTCGGTTCGTCTGAACCTGCACCGCCCGCCAGCGCCGAGGCGAACACCAAGCCAACGCCGGTTCCGCGCGGCACGAAACCCATCTACGTGGAAACTGGATTGGCCAGTTGGTACGGGCCTCCGTATCATCGGCACCGCGGAGCCAACGGCGAGACTTACGACCAGAACAGCATGACCGCGGCGCACCGCACGCTGCCGATGAACTCGGTGGTACGTGTAACCAACCTGGCAACCGGACATTCCGCCACGATGCGCATCACCGATCGCGGGCCGTTCGTCGAAGACCGCATCATCGACCTATCGTTGGCGGCGGCGAAGGCGGTGGATGTTTGGCGGCCAGGCACGGCGGCAGTCAAGGTCGAGGTCATCTCCGCGCCGGCGCCGATCGCGAAAGGCGGCCGCTGGTGCGTGCAGATCGGCGCATTCCAGAGCGAGCGCGAAGCCCGCAAGCTGAAAGAGAAGTTGCAGGACCACTATGAAGACGCCGATGTTATCCAGTTCGCCGGGCCTACCGGAGAGTGGGTGCGGCTGCGGCCTCCCGGCGACGACAAACGCAAAGCGCAGGAAGTCGCCAGCAAGACCCACGTGAAAGAAGGCGGAGTGTTTCTGGTCAGGCTGGACTAGGGGTCAGAGGTCAGAGGTCAGGGGTCAGGGGTCAGGGCTTCAGCATTCGGCCATCCACGGTTTCGCATCCGAAATTTAAGATTGTCATCCTGAGCGCAGGCGGCGCCGGGCTCGCGCCGCCGGAGTCGAAGTGCCTGCCCCGGGCGCAGTCGAGGGGATCTGCGGTTCGTCACGGCGGGCGATCAGCAGGCAACCCAATTGCGTCGCGCTTATACTCTCCTCAGGAATGAAGCCCGCCGCCATCCCTCTTGCAAACCCGCCCCTGGCCCTCGATCGCACCGCCCTTGTCGCGCGGGGCCGGCGCCTGGAATATTTCACGATTGCCTGGAGCGCCTTCGAAGCGGCGGTCGCACTTATCTCCGGGCTGCTGGCCGGCAGTATCGCTCTGGTGGGCTTCGGTCTCGACTCGGTGATTGAAACCATCTCCGCGGGAATTCTGCTGTGGCGTCTGCACGCCGAAGATGATCCGCTGCGGCGCGAGCGCACGGAACGCACGGCGCATCGCCTGGTTGGAGGTTGCTTCTTGCTCCTCGCCGCTTACGTTGCCATCGAATCTGTCCGCGCGCGCTGGACAAAAGCCCAGCCCGAGCGCAGCGTGCCCGGTATCTTGATCGCCATAGCCGCGGTGGTGGTAATGCCGCTGCTGGGCCGAGCCAAGCGTCGCGTGGCCACGCAAATGGAGAGCCGTGCGCTTCATGCCGACTCACGCCAGGCTGACTTCTGCGCTTATCTCTCCGCGATCCTGCTTGCGGGTTTGCTGCTGCACGCGCTGCTGGGCTGGTGGTGGGCCGATCCGGTTGCGGCGCTGGTCATGACGCCCATCATCGCGCGCGAGGGAGTGCAAGGATTGCGCGGCGAAGGCTGCGGCGACTGCGGCTGCGCACAGTAGAGCAGTCTACTTCGGGTGTATTGGCAACGGGTGGAGCACGCCTTTCAGCGTGCACAACTGCCGCCAGTTCCTGATCGCGCTTTAGCGCCTGAGATAATGTTTTGTTACCTCAACGGCTGAAGCCGATTCAGCCCGAATCCTACCCTGCACCGCTGAAGCGCGATTATTCATCTGTTTCGGTAGTTGAAGGCAGGAAGCTTTGAAAGGGCACGGCTTCAGCCGTGCCGTTATCATGCGCTTGAGAGTCAGGCTTTAGCCTCTGAGGGAACTCGCACTTCGTCTCAAACACCGAAGTCCCTCAGTGGCTAAAGCCATCACAAAGACAGCACCTTACGGCACGGCTGAAGCCGTGCCCCTTCAAAGCGTGAGACCCTCATGAATAATGCAGCTGAAGCGGTGCTCCACCCTATACACCAAATGTGAAAGTGCTCTAGCGTTCGTGGCTCCCCATCCGCATCTCACAGCGACCTCGGCGGCTCACAAAAAGCTAATTGCTAATTGCTAATTGCCAATTGCTAATTGCTAGTTGCTCCTCCCCTTTTCCGCTATTCTGGGTCGAGCAGCAATTGCGATTCTGCCTATGAGACGCAAACCGGCACGCTCCTTTAGACCGCAAGTTCGTTCCGCTGTCCACCCGCTTCGACCACGCTCTGCTGTTCGCAGCGCAAGTCCATCGCGATCAGGACCGCAAGAAGAGCGGCATTCCTTACATCTCGCATTTGCTGGGCGTGGCCTCCATCGTGCTCGACTACGGCGGCGACGAAGAGATGGCCATTGCGGCGCTGCTGCACGATGCGGTCGAAGACCAGGGCGGGCGGCCCATGTTGAAGATCATCGAGCAGATCTTTGGGGCGCGCGTGGCCAAGATCGTGGACGGCTGTACCGACTCGTACGTCGAAGATCCGAAGAAGAAGGAGAATTGGGAGCAGCGCAAATTTCGCTACCTGCGCCGGCTGCGCCATGAGGACGCCGAAACCCGATTCGTGTCCGCGGCTGACAAGCTTTACAACGTGCGCGCCGTGCTGCGCGACCTGCGCTACAACGGTGATTTAGCCTTCGCGCGCTTCTCCGCTCCCAAGGCGAGAATCATTTGGTATTACCGCTCGCTGGTCAATGAATATCGCGGTGGCGGCGTGACCCACCTGTTCAAGCCGCTGCTCGACGATCTCGATCGCGTCGTGGTCGAAGTGGAGCACCTATCGGGATTGCTGGCGGCTTCGCCCAGCCCGCATCGCAAGCTCACCACGAAGCTCAAGAGCAAGCGCTAGTCACTGCGGACCAGGGCCGGGCACGTTACAATCGCATGTTCGATGCCAGGAGCTGGACGTGCCCACAACCGAAGCCGAGCGCATCACCGAACTGCTGAAATCCGCTAAGACCATCGCCGTCGTGGGACTAACCAACACTCCCATCCGGCCAAGCTATGGCGTTTCGCACTACATGCAGTCGCAGGGGTACCGCATCATTCCGGTAAATCCCAACATCACGGAGTGGATGGGCGAAAAAGCTTACCCGTCGCTGCTCGAGGTTCCGGACAAGATTGACATCGTGGATGTCTTCCGCCGGTCCGAGGGGGTGCCCGAAGTAGTGGAGCAGGCGATCCAGATCAAAGCGCCAGCGATCTGGATGCAGGAGGGCGTGGTGCATCACGAGGCAGCGGAAAAGGCGCGCCAGGCGGGCATCTTCGTCGTGATGGACAAGTGCATCTTGAAGGAGCACATCAAAAGGCAGTGAACCACAGAGACACAGGGGCACAGAGAAGTTCTTTTTCTTTCGTTTCCTCTGTGTCTCCGTGCCTCTGTGGTGGATGCTTTTGAGTCTCGGTGGCAGGCTAGAGCGGTTTAGTTATTTGTGTAGTCTAGGTGCCGCCGGCTGAAGCCGGCTCGGAGGTGAAGGATCAGCGGGAACGCGGCGCTGAAGCGCCGCTCTACCCGTGCTCGCTCGACTACAGTAATTCTTAAACTGCTCT
>DATCCF010000126.1:0-2437 GCA_036511435.1 Terriglobales bacterium
TTTCTGCTGGCCAACTTCGAGTCATGGACACGTTTGTCACCGACAGGTCGTTTGAGGAGTTCTGCAAGAATCATGGGGAGGAGCTTAAGGCTTCGCTGATTGATGCGCCCATCGCGAAATGGTTGGTGAGCGAGTACGGCGTGTCAGAGGCCGCCGCGAACGGCGGGAACGTCTCGCGCGCTCGAAAGCATGCGTTGGTGATCAGAACATGCAAGTGCGGCAGGAAGATAGCCGGAAACCCATACTTTCGGCATCTCCGTGCCTGCTCGTCCGCAGGCGCAGCGCCTAGCGGAGGTCCATCCAATCAGAAGGAGTCCAGCAGTCGAACTTTTACGAGCGTTCAGTCGTCCAGGTCAACGTAAGAATCGGCTTCTCTGCGCCAGTCTTCAAAAGAGGGGTAAGGGCTCGGCAACTCCGAAATCCAGACCTCATCGCAGTGGTCGGCGTATTCCATTGTCCGAATGGCCCGAGGATGGCTCCGCACTTGAATGAGAATGGCATCGAACCAGCCCTCGGTTTGCGCGTCCTGGAAGTAATGGTCAGCGATCCAGAGCATCAGCCGCTGCCATTCTTGTGTAGCAGCACTGGCCTCCTGTGCTGGCGCTTCGTGCCCGGCGTCCAAGTACCCCGGGCAACGACGTTCCAGCTCGCGTACAACCTCTGCGGGCGGTTCTGATCCCCGCTCCAGCGCCTGTCGTGCCCAGTACGCAAGAGCCTCACAATCCATGTAACGAGTAGCAGCCTCGGTGAGACGGTCAGGATGCACCAGCTTCACCGATGCCCGTGCCTTGCGCTCCCGGGCCGTCAGATGAGCAGGCTCGTCACATTGCGCCGCCATGCCTTTCCACTCCTCAAACGACGGATACTGGATCGGTTTGGCTTTCTTCCACTTCTCGGTGCACTCCGACCAGCACACTTCGGCCCGCTGATAGCGCGGGTCTCGTACTGCGTAATACGTGCTTGCGAAGAACGAGCCTTCCTGCTTGGCGAAGCCGAAGATATGATCCTCAATCCAATCTTCCAGGCGCATGACCAGAGGCCGGGTCTTGACTGCTTTGGGTGGGAGCGTTTTTTCGGTCTCAAGAAATCCCGGACAGCGGTTCTGGAGAATCTCGGCCAGCCAGTCAATGATTCGCTCCTCGACTTCGAGGATCGAGCGAGCCCAGAAATTAAACTCCTGCCAGTCGATGTATTGATTGCGAACTTCATAGAGCCGCTGCCACGGTATCCGACGGGCCTCCTCATCGGCGCGCTCGCGGGCGGCCCGTTGAAGTCGCGCGGTCGAGTCGCGCACGGATTCGCGTTTGGATTTCTTCACACCGGGGTACCTGGGATGGGGACGCAGGGCTGAGTGTCGTCGATCGTCGTTTCGGAGCCCGCTGCCTGCCGCCCTATTTTAGTCGATTTCGACGATGCTGGAAGCAACTTGTCATCGCCATTTCCGCCGGACTTGACCTTCGGTTCCTGCCGAAACGGCGCGAGCCGACGCCTCATTTCCGAAGCGAAAATTCTCGTCCTCAAGCAATCACGAACTATAGTTCCTCAATCATTTAGCGTCAAACGACAACTATGGGGTGTGCCCAAACAGATTGGTGCTGATAAAGAGCGTGAGTCCCGCACGTTAGGTGAGGCTGTCGGCGCCGAGATTACTCGATTGCGTGTCGATCGCGGATGGAGCCAGTCAAAGTTGGCGCACGATCTGGGATATACCGAACGCTACATCGGCCAACTGGAACGAGGCACCAAGAGCCCAACGCTACGAACCCTCGCCGATCTCGCGAAGGCGTTCACAGTAGAAGTTTCCGCCATAATCAGATCTGCCGAACGGCGGCACCGGAACAGTGGGAAGCGCTGACCTTCAGCGGCATGGAGTTGTGCAATTCAGCGCGGCGGTTGACTATTCGCTTTTTGTTCGTCTACACTGACTGGCATGCCGGAAGGGCGTGAACGTGGTGCACTGCTCATAGCCGCCTGCCTGATTGCAGCCATTCGGCTGCGGGGAGAGCCCATCCAGCCAAGCCCCAAGTTGAAGGCAACCATTTACGATTCCGTGCAGCTTGCAGTGCTGGTCTGGCGAGAGATACAGGCACGCGGAGCGAAGCCGGTAAACTGACGTTTGCACCGAGGGAATTTTGATGGCTGACACGGCCTTCTTTAGCCCAGAAGTCTTCGTATTTCTGCGGCAGCTAAAGCGGCACAACGTCCGCGAGTGGTTCGCAAAGAACAAGGCGCGATACCAAACGTCCATTGTCGAACCAGCGCTGTCGTTCATCAGCGGATTTGCGCCCTACCTGGGCAGGATCAGTCCCCACTTCGTCGCCGATGCGCGGCCTACCCGCGGCTCCCTGTTTCGCATCTATCGCGACACTCGCTTCTCACCTGACGGGCGTCCTTTCAAAACTCACGTCGGCATTCACTTTTCTCATGCCAGCGGCAA
>DATCCF010000127.1:0-33512 GCA_036511435.1 Terriglobales bacterium
CCTGGCTTCCCGAACCAGATTCCAGTGCCTTACTGAAACTTATGGAAAATTGAGGTTTGTAATTGATTGATATTGAAGCTGTTGCTTGCCTCTGGTTGAAGGCAATTGAAGTGCGCGGTTCCTTGTGGCTTTGAAAATGTACCGCACAGAACCTGGAACGGCCCCGACGCCTGCCTGACGTTTCCGACGAACGGGCAGTGATGCAACTAATGTTGATTTATATCCACTAATATGCAAATATAGCAACATAGAAATATGCCTGAGTTATCAGAATTCACAGCCGAGTTTTTCAAGGCCTTGGCGCATCCGATGCGGGTCAGAATACTAGACACTCTGCGCTTCGGGGAAGTCGGCGTAAACGATCTCAGTATTCGTCTTAAAGTTGAGCAAAGTACGCTTTCTCAACAACTTGCGGTCTTGCGAAAGAGCAGCATCGTAGTCGGCCGCAAGGAAGGCCAAAACGTCTACTACTCTGTGCCAGACCAAGCAGTCTTTCGCCTGCTCGACGACGCCCGGCAGGTCTTCAACAACCACCTGGTAGATATAAGGGACCTGCTTTCTCAACTCGGTCCAGCGGAGCCAAAGTGAGCGGCACATTCGACGTTGGGGACCACGCTATGTCCCCGCGTTTCGAATTCCCCGTTGCCCTGTGCCGATCTAGTCGTCAGGCGGACGGACAGACGCCCCAATGACGCAAATGGCCTTCAATTCCTTCCTTGTGGTAATGCTCGCGGTCCCAGTCGTGACTCTGATATCCCGCCAGTGGACGAAGGCGCGCGCCCTCCCTGCTGTACTGCTTATGGGATCGTTAGGGGTTGGGACCGCAGTTGCAGCGGCGGGGTTCTGGCGTGGACAAAGGTTCACGGTTGATGTTGCCCAAGTGGCATCGTTCTCTTTCGCACTTAGCGTGGACCGGCTCAGCGCGTTCTTTCTGTTGCTTATTTGCTCCGTCTCACTGCCCGTCATCTTGTTTTCGAGCTCCTACATCCCGCGCCACTATGCCGGAGCGCGCCGGCATTGGCTGTGGGTGCTCTTGCCTCTGTTCCTGCTGTCGATGGTTCTGGTGGTAACCGCTTCCACGCCGTTTGCGTTTCTGTTCGGATGGGAACTGATGACCCTGTTCTCCGCCGGCCTCATCCTGATTGACGGCGACTCAGAACAGCGGCGCCACAACATTTTTATCTATCTCCTCATGATGCATGCCGGCGCGGCAGCGGTAATCGGCGCTTTCCTGTTATTCCTGCCGCACGCCAGCAACTTCGCACAGATGCGGGCTAGCGCAACCTTGATGCCGCCACCTCTGCGCACGGCGGTCTTCTTGCTGGCGTTTGCAGGTTTCGGAACGAAGGCCGGAATTGTTCCGCTGCATTTGTGGCTGCCAAGAGCGCATCCGATTGCGCCCAGTCCAGTGTCCGCCTTGATGTCAGGCGTCATGCTCAAAACTGCGGTTTACGGTCTTGTCCGCTTCGCTTTCAATTTTCTCGGCGGTGGCCCCAGCTGGTGGGGATATCTGGTGCTATTGGCAGGCGGCGTGTCCGGCCTGCTGGGTGTGCTGTACGCGATCGGCGAACATGATCTGAAACGCTTGCTCGCCTACCACAGCGTCGAGAATATTGGCATCATCTATCTCGGCCTGGGGGCGGCGCTCGTGTTTACGGCCAACCATGCCCCGGTCTGGGCAGCGCTCGCTCTCACCGCAGCCCTGCTCCACTGCTTGAACCACGCGATTTTCAAGAGCCTCCTGTTTCTCGGGGCCGGCGCAATTTCTGATGCGGCCCACACGCTCGACCTGGAAGAACTCGGTGGCTTGCAGAAACGGATGCCTCTGACCGGCACCATGTTCCTGATTGCCTGTTGTTCCATTGTTGGGTTGCCGTTGTTCAACGGTTTCGTGAGCGAATGGCTCACCTTCCGCAGCTTTCTGGCGGCTTCAGAAATGACAAATCTCTCCGCAGCCATCGTTCTGCCCTTGGCGGCGGGCGTACTGGCGCTGATCGGCGGATTGGCAGCCGCGTGTTTTGCCAAGGTATACGGGGTTGCCTTCCTGGGGCGTCCCCGGAGTCGCGAGGCGGGAAGTGCGAATGAAGTTTCTCTGCCCATGCAGGCCGGCATGGGAGCGCTGGCGACAGCGTGCGTCGTGATCGGGATTTTCCCCGGCTTGGTGTTGCGCAGCTTGGGTACACTAACCGAGGAACTTCTTCCCGGCGCTCTGTTGCCGCCAGCGGCAACATCACTCTCCAGCGTGCTTCCCTGGATCGCGCTGTTCGTTCTGGTGCTGGTAGCCGGCATTGCCGCATTCAAGCGAGCGAAAAGTCTGACGGCGACTTGGGCCTGCGGACTTCCCGGCCTGGACGACCGGATGCAGTACACCTCCACCGCCTTCTCCAAGCCGCTGCGAAAAGTATTCTCCCAGGTGTATAAGGCGGACCGAACCCTCGAAGTGGTTCCCGGCGACCCGCCATATTTTCCGGCATCGATCTCGTACCGCTCGGTTCGCACTACCTCTTTTGAAAAGTTTTTATATCGGCCCAGCGTGGACGCCATCGTCACGGTGGCGCTCCGTTTGAGACAGCTCCAGACCGGCAATATTCAGATCTACCTGCTCTATATCTTCGCCGCCCTGATCGCATTGCTGATGTTCATGAGGTGGGCATGACCCTCGCGATGAATGCGGTCCAGGTATTGCTGTTGGTTTTGCTGGCGCCGCTGGTGCACGGCGTGATTTCCCGGCTCAAAGCCAGAATCCAGAATCGGCGCGGCGCCAGCGTGTGGAGGCCGTACGCCGATCTGTTAAAGCTTTTTCGCAAGGAGGACCTTGTCCCGGCTTCGGCTTCCTTTGTTTTTCGCCTGGCTCCCATCGTCCTGTTTGCGGCAACCCTGGTGGTCGCGGCATTTGTTCCGCTGCTGTACGGCTCGGCGCTCCTGGGCGCGACCGGCGATTTCGTGCTTCTGGTTTACCTGCTGGCGCTGGCGCGCTTCTTCCTGATGCTGGGAGCGATGGATGGCGGGAGTTCCTTCGGAGGCATGGGAGCCAGCCGGGAAGCGCTGGTTTCGACTTTGGCCGAAGCTCCATTCCTGCTGGCGTTAATGTCGGTGGCCATCGTGGCGCGCACCGCCAGTATTGCTGGAATGGTGCAGTGGACCATGGGGCAAAACTTCTTTCAGTTCTCAGCGGTTCACGCCCTGGCGTTTGTGGCCTTGGTCCTGGTGGCCATCGCAGAAACGGGGCGCATCCCGGTAGACAATCCCACGACACACCTGGAACTGACCATGATTCACGAGGCGATGGTGTTGGAGTACTCGGGACCGAGCCTCGCTCTGATCGAATGGGCAAGCGCGATCAAGCTCACCGTGGTTATGACGTTGCTGATCGCGCTGTTTGTCCCTTGGGGAATGGCGAGCAGCCTTTCGGCGGTGGCAATCGCAATCGCGTCGATCGTGCTGCTGCTGAAAATGGCCGCACTGGTATTGGCACTCGCGGTTGTTGAAAGCAGCGTGGCGAAATTGCGGATGTATCTGGTTCCCGATTTTCTTGGCGTAGCGTCGGCGCTGGCGATCCTCGCTGTGGTTTTTACCGCGCTGATGAGGTGAACGATGGGTATGGGTTTATTTGAGACGGCTGCGGCCAAGGCCCTAGCGTCGTCCGGGGTGTTCCTGTTCATGACCGTGCTGTTGATCGCGGCAGCCAAGCGGATTTCCACCTGCATCGCATTGTTCAGCGTGCAATCGCTGATCATCACCGCGCAGATCATCGCCGTGTCCCGTATGCACCACTCGGCGGAAGGCTTCGTGATCGCAGGCCTGGTGTTAACCGTCAAGGTGGTTGCGATTCCGTACGTGCTGTACCGCATCGTCGAAGAACTGAAAGTGCCGCGCGACGTTTTGTCCTCAACCTCGTCTTCCCAGTCGGTGTTCATTGCCGCCGGACTCATTCTCCTCTCCTTCTTTGCGGTGCGGCCCTATGCTGCCGTTCTGGGCGGTGACCAGGCCATGCTCGCGGCCGCAGTCGCGCTGGTGCTGACCGGCGGTTTGCTGATGGTTAGCCGCAAGAAGGCATTGATGCAGGTGATCGGTCTGCTCGTATTGGACAATGGCATCTTCCTGGCTGCTCTGACCACCACCTTCGGCATGCCGCTGGTGATCGAGATCGGAATTGTGTTCGATCTATTGATGGGAGTTTTCTTGATGGGATTGTTTGTCTTTCGCATCCGCGACACCTTCGACCATCTCGACGTTTCCAAGCTGCGGCGGTTACGAGGCTGATGCATGGTCCTCCTTCTTCCATTGTTCATACCGCTGGCCGGTGCGCTCTTGGTGTTCCTGTGCCGAAATCCCCGCGTGGTGGTGCGCGTCGCGCTCACCACCGGCGCTTTGGAGCTGGTCGCCATAGGTATTACGGTGTACAGCATTCATTCCCAGGGCGTGCTGCAGGCAGGGCGCTATCTGCGTGCCGACGGCCTCACATCGTTCTTCCTCATCAGTCTGGGCCTGATCTCCGCCCTGGTGCTCGTCTATTCGTCGGGATACCTCCGCCATGTTCCGGAAGGAAGGTTCTCTTCTCTCCGCTGGTTTTATGGGCTGGTGTTCTTGTTCCTGTTCACCATGGTGGCGGTGTACCTCTCGGCCAATCTCGGAATGATGTGGATTTTTGTTGAGGCCACAACCCTCGCATCCGCCTTGCTGGTGGGCTTCTACAACACCAAGGGCGCGGTCGAGGCCGGCTGGAAGTATCTGATCGTGTGCACGGTGGGCATCGCCTTCGCGCTGTTCGGTACGATCGCCCTCTACCTGGCGGCGGTGAAGGGCGGAGTCAGCCCCCAGTCTGCGCTGGATTGGGGCACCCTGATGGCCGCCGCTCCGGGTCTGGTGGGAGGACGCGAACTGCTGAAACTGGCGTTTGTTTTTGTGGCGGTTGGATACGGAACCAAAGTTGGCTTTGTGCCCATGCATAGCTGGCTGCCCGATGCCCACGCCGAAGCCCCCTCACCCATCAGCGCCCTCTTGTCCGCGGTCCTCCTGAATTGCGCGATGTACGCGCTGCTGCGTTTTGACGCGATCACCTCGCGGGCCATCGGCAGTGGCTTCAGTCATACTCTGCTGCTGATCTTCGGCGGCGTTTCCCTCGCCGTGGCGAGCCTGCTGATGATTGTGCAGCGCGATCTGAAACGCCTGCTCGCCTACAGCAGCATTGAGCACATGGGCATTGTGGCGATCGGCATCGGTCTGGGCGGTGCACTGGGACTCTTTGGCGCTTTACTGCACACCTTCAATCACTCGATCGCCAAAACATTCCTGTTCTTCACCGCGGGCAATGTTCGAGAAAACTTCGGCACCCTCCGCATGGAGCGGATTCGCGGCATGGCCCTTTCACTGCCCTGGACAGGCGGCGCCCTCATCGTGGGAGCCCTCGCCATCACCGGGATGCCGCCCTTTGGGTTGTTTGTCAGTGAACTCGTGATTCTCACCGGAGCTTTTTCCACGGCACACTATTTCATTGCAGTGCTGATGCTGGCAGCGATTTCTGTTGTCTTTGGCGCGCTGCTCCACCATTTCCAGTACATGCTCATGGGCAAGCCGGAGGTTGTTCCCGTGCGGCCGGCTTTGCCGGCTTCCTGGTTCGTCGTCATGGGCGTTTGCGCTCTATGCCTGGTGGTGTTGGGCCTACATATCCCGGCGGCATTTGCTGCCGTCTTGCGTGGAGCGATGGCGGTATTGCAGCCATGACCGTGACCCTTCCCAATAGCGAGGCGGACCGATCACGAGCGCTGGATCTGCTGGGCGCCGCGAACACGCGGCTGGTCTCCATTTTTGGCAGCACCGATGACAACCACGTACGCTACGTTCACTACCTCATCGACGTGAACGGCCGCGAATACCGCATGCTCAGTTCGCCAGTCACCGGATCCATTCCTTCGGCAACGCCGATCGTGCCCGCGGCCGCCTGGTACGAACGCGAACTTCATGACCAGTACGGCATCGAGTGCGAAGGGCACCCTGACCCGCGTCCGCTGTTGTTCCACGAGAATTGGCCGGAAAACGTCCATCCCATGATCGACGATGCTTCGCATGTGCCTTGGGCGGAAGGCCAATACCACTTCCTCAGAGTTCACGGGGACGGGGTTTGCGAAGTGCCGGTCGGTCCCATACACGCCGGCATCATTGAGCCTGGGCATTTCCGCTTTAGTGTAGTCGGGGACACCGTCCTCCATCTCGAACTGCGGCACTTCTATACCCACAAGGGCACGGAGAAGCTCTTCGAGAACACTCCGGTCATGGACGCGGTGATGATTGCCGAATCGGTGTCTGGCGACAACTGCTTCTCCCACGCCGTGGCCTACTGCCAGGCAATTGAAAATGCCTTCGCGATCTCTGTGCCACCGCGGGCGCAGGCCATACGCCTCATCGGACTCGAACTGGAACGCATGCTTGCCCACATTGCCGACGTTGGGGCGCTGTGCGGAGATGTCGGATTTACGGTGCCGGCCGCGTACACCGCGCGCCTTAAGGAAACTCTGCTCCAGGCTTCAACCCGCTTTTTCGGTACGCGCTTCTGGCGCGGAATTGCCGTGCCTGGGGGCGTCACCCGTGACTTGTCCTCTGCGGAAACGGGTGAGTTCGGCAGGATGGTCACGGCCGCCGCCCGCGAATTCGCGCAGATGGCACGCCTCATTCTGCACACTTCGTCCGTTCAGAACCGCTTTGAATCGACGGGGATCCTGACCGCCGAAATCGCCAAGCAGTTGGCGGTTGTTGGGCCGGCGGCGCGCGCCAGCGGAATTGGACTCGACGTCCGTCGCGATCATCCCACCGGGCGCTATCGCGACATCAATGTGGACGTCCCACAGTACACGCACGGAGATGTGCTCGCGCGCGCGCGCATTCGAATCGACGAGACCGCCATCTCTACGCACCTGATCAATGAAACGCTGAGGGAACTTCCGGCAGGATCGGTTCTTGTCCCCGTGCCCCTGTCGGGAAATGCAGAGGCTCTGTCGGCAGTCGAATCGCCACGGGGCGAGCTTCTTTACTGGGTGCGGATACGCGACGGGAAAATCACGCGTTGCCACATCAAATCGCCTTCGTTCCAGAATTGGCCGGCGGTGCCGTTGGCTATGCCCGGCAACATCATTGCGGACTTTCCCCTGATCAACAAGAGCTTCAATCTCTCTTACTCCGGATGTGATCGATGATCGGCGACGCCGTCGAGCGCAGTCTCAGAAGCCCCCGTGTGCTGATTTCGGTCAGCGAACTATTTTCGAACGCCGCCGGAAGCCGCATGCCGGATGTCCAGCCGGACTTGCTTACCGACGAGGTTGCCCGTCGCGTAGTGGCAGCCTGTCCGACGCCGGCTTTGAAAGTTGACGAGGCGGCTGGGCGAAAGTATCTGGTTCTCAACTACGGTGAATGTATTGCTTGCTCCCGCTGCGTCGCGGCGGGGGAGGGGGCGTTCCGGTACACGGAAAGAGTCGCCCGTTGTGGTGTCAGAAGGGAAGCACTGATTCGACGCTGGGACATCCAGAGTCGGGCCGAAGTTGTTCAGGACGAGCCTGCCTTATCTCAGGCAGCAGAGCAGATTCGTGCTCTGGTCGGGCAGGCGCTGAACATCCGGCAAGTTGATGCCGGATCGTGCAACGGCTGCGAGGGAGAAATCGTCGCCCTTACAAATCCCTACTACGACTTGGAGCGATTTGGAATTCACTTCATCGCATCCCCGAAGCATGCAGACATGCTGCTGGTCACCGGCCCAGTAACCCGAAACATGGCAGCAGCGTTGAAAAACGCTTATGATGCTGTGCCTTCTCCGAAGCTGGTCGTTGCGGTTGGGGCGTGTGGTTGCAGCGGCGGAATCTTCGCCGGCGGCCACGCCGTAGTCGGCCCGGTAGACGCGGTAATTCCCGTAGATGGATATATTCCAGGATGCCCTCCAACTCCGAGCATGCTCCTTACAGGAATCTTGCAGGTGCTACGCCCTTTTTCGTCGCCCTGGCGAAGGCGCAAGTCGTAGTAGCCCGCTGTGCGGGGCTGTCGCTCAAGCGGAAGTCTCCATTCCCCACAACCGGTTCCCAGGACAGGATCATCAGAGCTGTGTCGGCCAAGCAGCCCATCGAACAAAACTTCTGGTGCAAAGTCGAAACTATGGCTTACTCGCACCCACTGAGACGGACGGCCAGAGGTCCGCTCTGCCTCGTGACCTTGGCGCTTGTTCACGGATCACGGGCCATCCTGAAGTAACCGGATTGGGGAAGAGTTGGCGACGATACGCCCGGAATAACGTTTTCAAATGTGCGAAATCGCTGCCGGGTATGCTGAACAAGTACGCCCGGCTACTGGCCAAAGCTTTGGTGCGCTGGCGACCGGTAGCGTGGTCGGAATGACACACATGCTCTCCTGGCGACAAAGGCTTACGCGTGATTTTCGACGGAGTAGAGGACTGCCGCATCGGTCTTGCGCGAGTGCACGGGCGTCGCGTGACTGGCAAAGTTCCTGGGCCGGGCTTTGAAGTGGCGCTCGCCGCCCGGCCCAAACGAGGCAGTACTACGGAACGGTCACAATCTTGAGGCCTTGGGTAGGGCAACAATCGACGCCGTAAGGGTAGCTCCCATTCGGCAGCTGGCCTGCGGGTTTCAAGTATGTAGTCGTCCCCGCGGGTGGAACGATGATTGGAGAGTTGTCGGTAAACGGCCATGGATTGCTGCCGTTCTGGGTTACGATGCAGTTTATTTTGAGCGAGTTTGAAAAGTTTACCTGGTCGCCCGGACTTCCGTTCCAGCTTTCGCAAACATCGACGTTGTGGGTAGCCATCGTTTTTTCCTTCTTTCCGCGGTTGGGTTCGCTGCGTTTAGCCAGCGGCGCCCCTTTCGAGTTTTGCGGACTATGTCGCGTGCCAGGGGGTACCATTACTGTACGGATTGTCTCCGCTGGGTCAACTGTTGATAACCCGGATTGTTCTCCAAGTTGTGGAATTCGGGGTTGTCTCGTATCCTGATCGCAGGAAAACCAGCCTGGACCGCTTTCCCCAGCCACTCCACAGCCAGCCCCGTTTCACCGAGGTGATTGTACACGGAGGCTGCATCTTCAAGTATGTTTTTGTCGTGGTGTCCATACTGCAAAGCTAGCTGCAGGTAATGCAACGCAGGTTCCCGCTCTCCCAACACCGAGTAATAATTGGCGATGTTACTTAGCACGTCCGGGTCGTGGGGATTGACTCTCAGCTCTTCACCGGCCAGATCGATAGCCTTGCGGTAGGCGGTCTTCGCTTCTGCCCTGGCACCGGAGTAGTAGCAGGCGAAGCCGAGGTTGCCCCAAATCAGGTACTGGCGTGGATTCAGCTTGGTCGCCGCTTCAAAAGCAGTTGCCGCATCCGAAAAACGGTCCAGTCCGTAATATGCGACCCCCAGGTTGACGTAGCCCGCGTACGAGGGACGTATCGAGATCGATCTCTTCAGTGGCTCGACAGCGTCGGCATATCGGCCCATGCTGACATTAGGTCCCGCCTAGATTGACATAAGCGCTGTATCCTTCAGGCGCCGATGCTATCACCTTCTGGAACATCTGCACCGCTTTGTCGTACTGGTCGCGACGAAGATAGAACGTGCCCAGCGAGTTGTAGCTGTACGGGCTGTTGGGATGAGCTTCGATGGCGCGCTGGTAGGTCTGTTCCGCCTCATTGATCGCACCCTGGTGCTCGTAAGCGAGCGCCAGCCCGACGTAGGCAGACTCGTCACCCGGCTCCAGGTCGAGCGCCCTCTGATACTCGGTGGCCGCTTCGCGGTATTGGCCGGTGCCATCGGCGACCAGTCCGAGGCAAATATGACCGGCTGCGCCGGCGTTGCCCAGGTTTACTGCGTTGTCGCATTCCTCTTTCGCCGCCGTCGTCCAGTGTTTGTCCTTGGTCAGCCAATATTTGCGCCAGTATGCCTCGCCCAGCGCAGCTTTGGCAGTACCGAAGTTGGGGTCCACCTTCAGCGCTTCCTTCAGCATCAATATGGCGTTCTCGACATTTTCTGCGCTGGTGAAGTTCAACAGGTATCCGCGGGCCTGCAGATAGTAGTTATAGGCAGCGGGGTTGCCGGTACCGTGAATCTTCAGCGCCGTTTGCTCTTCCGGCTGGAGTTTGAGATGCAGCGCCTTGACTGCGCCCGCCGCTACGTCATCTTCTACGGAGAAGGCATCCGCCGCCGGGACCGTGACCGAATCGCCTCCAATGACGCTGGCCGTCTGGGCGTTTAAGTAACGAGTAGCTCACCCGGATCAAGTCTCCCGATTGCTCCAAAGTAACGGCCAGGCCAAGATTCGCGCCGAATTGCTTGCGCGCCTCCGCCAGCGAGGTGACGCCACGCTCCTGCAGGTTGCGGGCCGGGATGATCTCCAGCGCGCGGTTCTCCGTCAAGCGTCCCAACTTGGCGGCCACACTCTCCACCACGCCCTCCCCCAGGGCCGTAAGCTTCTCATCACCGGCGATGACCTTAAACGGGAGGACAGCCAGGACCTGGGTCCGCGGTAGTGCCGAAGTCGTCTTAGACGTGTTCCCACCGCTCCCAGCCAGGAGCCGCCGCGCTGGAGGATAGAACGCGAAGACCGCCATTGCGGCTGCGACCACCACTGCCGCGATCACGATTCCCAGGCGGCTGCGACGCGGCTGACCTGCAGGAATCCATGCTGACTTGGAAGCCTCCGCCACGTAACGGCGGAACTCAGAGGTAACCTTGCCTCTCGTGATCGTCTGAGTTTCGTCACTCGCATCCGGCATGACGATGGTTGCTCGGGCCTGCTCCAGGTCGCGTAACAGCTCGAAGCAGTCTTGATAGCGATGGAACGGGTCCTTGGAGAGCGCACGATAGACGATTTGCTGCAGCTCGATGGGCACGCCCTCGAGCGAGCCGGGCGGTTCATTCAGTATGGCGAGAATCGTGGCCGACAGGGTTTCGCGCTTGAAAGGATTTGTCCCAGTCAGCATTTCCGCCAGCACTACGCCCAAAGCCCAGATGTCGCTCCGCTGGTCGACAGTCTTGCCCAGAGACTGTTCCGGAGACATGTAACTTGCGGTGCCAATGGTTCCGTGAGTGACGGTTGCCGTCGCCTCGGTCACGCGCGCCACACCGAAATCGACGATCTTCACCACCCCATTCGGGGTGAGCATGACGTTGGTAGGTTTCACGTCGCGATGCACGATGTTGCGGGTGTGCGCCTCGGCAAGGCCTCTGGCGATCTGGGTGGCGATATCGAGCACTTCCGAGATGGGGATGTTGCCCCGCAGGTGAATGCGCTCGGCCAGCGTCCGGCCCTCGTAGAAGGCCATGATGATGAAGATGTGACCGTCGGGAGTCTCATCGATCCCGTAGATCGCGCCGATGTTCACGTGGTCGAGCGAGGAAGCGATGCGGGCTTCCTTCAGGATGTGCTCTTTGTCTTTCTCGCTGGTGTTGAGCCCGAGGGGCAGGAACTTAAGGGCAACCGTGCGTTCCAGCTTCAGGTCGCGGGCCCGATAGACGACGCCCATGCCACCAGCGCCAGCTATTCCCAGAACCTGGTAGTTTCTGGCGACAACTTCTCCAGCCGAGAGTGTGCTCGTCAGCTCGGACATTGTGCGTTCTATGTCGGCACCTTCTTGGTGGCGCTACAGCCGTTGCATGTGCAGCTTAACGCCATGGTACGTCCGGTTGGTGGGAGTTTCAAGCATGCAATGCATGGAGTTCGACTGGAATTACCGGTCGTGCATCAGGCTCTGCCGGTGAGACCAGCCGGAGGGCAGTTTCGAGATACTGCCCAAATATCACCATCGGTGAGTCCTTTGAGTGTCCGCGTGAATCAAGAGCATGGCTCATCGTTGCACTTTCGAAGTAGCTAGTCCCGAACACTTGAGTTCGTCCCGAGCAACGGACCTGCTTGGGCAGGTTGAAACAGGAATGACAAAGGCCAAAACGCATATTGATTCTATTGGCTTTGCGTCTTTGTCATTGGGAGTCATGGGCTACTCGGCAACAATCTTGGGGATCGCATAGCCAAGCTCTGCAAATCCGGTCGAGAAGACCTATGAAATGGGCTCCAGTGTCAGGTCCGCCGAGACCTGCTCCCACAATTGCGGTTGGACTGGCTCGGCAAAGATTAGGTGGGCGACCCAGCGGAAGCCATCTTGGAGACCGTTTCGGCAGTGAATGAGAAATTGATACCCGGAATCACAGCGAGGAATTAACCGCCACAAAAACGTCTACACGCGATTTTCAGCCGCTTTTAAAACGGCTGCATCCACTTGAAATAATTGGTCGGGGCGAGAGGATTTGAACCTCCGACCCCCTGCGCCCAAGGCAGGTGCGCTACCAGGCTGCGCTACGCCCCGACTGTCTAAGTCCTAATTCTACCGCAATACAATTCCGTGGCTAGCATCCATTCATCCAACTGTACCAACACTGTGCCGAAACCCGCCGATTTAGCCGATCGAGCACCAAAGCATCACCCTGCACATGCCCATCGGCAACACATGCGGAGACGCCCAGAGCCAGAACCAGACTTGCTATCTGGTTCCCGAAACAGGCTTCAAGCAGTTGCAGCTTGTCAACGCGCTGTATCCTCCACGGGTATTCCAGTTCTCACTTGAACGGAACTTCTGCCGACCGGCCGCTTAAAAACCGATCATCGGGAGACCGAGAGTGCGCAACCTGTTCAGGCGAGGCCAGCAGGAGGGACCTTCGGATTATCTTCCACCAACGCTCTCCACTGTTACAGGCGCTCCGCATTGACGTGGAACGAGAGCGTCGAGGCAGTTACCCGGCTTCTTCCACAGTACAGAAACAGTACGACCCAGAAGACCTGCAGCGGAAGGATGATTGCCGCGGAGAAAAATTGTACAAAGGCAGCGGTGAGGTCAGGCGTTATCACTGAGGACGAGGGTAGCAAGACAAGAAAAATACTGAGATACAGAACCGACACTATCGCCATGACCTGATAAACGGAAATTCGAGAGCCACCGCGATAATCGGCGCGCAGCCACTCCGAGCAAGCGCGCCATCCCCAGCTTGCAATCACCGGAATCAGCGCCGCCAGCCGAAAGTGCCGCGATAGAAACAGGGCGAGTCCGGCCACTCCCGCGGCGGCGAACACCGCCGAAGTAATGGCCTGCACCGGAATTAGCGGCTCGCCCGCTAGCCCCGAAGCGTAGGCGGCCTTCTTTGTCGAACCATGAATCACGAGATTATGCCTCTGGAAGAGCCGGGCGAGAGCAGGTTTCGCGTCACGTAACGGCATGCCGTAACAGCAACCGAAACTCAGGCAGGCCAGCCTGCCAATGGATTCTCCTACGGCGTACGAAATTGCAACCGCCGCGAGTATCGGCAGCGCAGCGATCTCGTGGTGCAGCAATTTTGCAGCCAGCGGTTGAAACGCTAGGATCAGCAAGGGGAGGATTAGGCTGGCGACAAAGGCTGCGCCCGCCACCGTGAACGTGTTGCGCTTGCGCTCCACCAGCCCGGCGATCACTCGCGATGCCGGGACACAAACCACAAGCAGCAACAGTGCAAGCGAGACCGCGATGCTAGCCGGAATGCCGACGGACGCCAGCAAGAGCAGCATTACGGTAAAGCCAAACGCAGTCCCCGTAGCACTGAAGAAACCGTAGAAGGTAAGGTTCACTCCCCGCCACGATCCATCTGCTGCTTTCGCGACCGGGACTGCGGCCAGCATCTGCCAGCGTTCGGCCGGAAGCGTGCGTACGCCCCAACTTAGAAGCACAAAAAGCCCAAGTGCGAGAGCGGCGACAAACGCGAAGTTCATCGTGACTCCTCGGCTGGCGTGGCCAGCAGCGAACGCACCGCCACGTCGGTTTCGGTCAGCGGTCCACCGAGCATCGCCGAGAAGCGGCTCTGCACGTCGCCGCGACGCTGGTTCTCGACTAAGTCGTTAGCGAAGCGAACGCGATTGGGCTCAAAGAGCAGAACAACTGTGCTGCTGCCCGGGCGGAACAACGCCTTCGGCGCACCTGCCTGCAGGAACATGCCCTTCTCGACCGATCGTGGATTTTCGTAGCGACACGCGCTGTAGCGCTGCTCGATCTTGCCCACCATGAGCGCAACCACCTCGATCATCGCGACTCGTCCGACCGCCGAGCCACCGGCACAATCCGTATCGAGGATCGTCGCCACCCGGCGGTTCTTCGAAAATGGCGTAAGCAACTGGACAGCCGCATTGGGATTACACGAGTAGTAGCGGCCTTCCACGGAGTAGACGTCGAGCACGCAGCCCGAAACCGGGCTGTGCGTGTAGTGATATTTTTCCGGTGTGAGGCGAAAGACCGCGTAATCTCCGCCTTCGAATGAGTGCTGCCAGCGAGAGTTTTCGCCCAGTAACTCGGGAAACGAGAAGAACTTCTGCTTCAGGAATAGCCCAGATGTTTGTTCCATGGATCCGATTAGCGCACGCGCATCGGCAGGACAGACAACAGCGCGTGGATGCGAATGCGTGGGCCGGCAATTCCAATAACGAATCTGGCGCTCGAAGATCTTGCGTGGCGTGTCGTATTCCGACAGGTTTCCGACGAACTCGGAGAGCTGAATTCCCGACTCGCGCAGGAAGCGCAACATCCCGGTCGCTCGCGACGACAATAGATTGTCGTAGTTTAGATACCCGAGTGCGCTGGAGACATAGCGGCTTGACACCAGCCGCGTCAGCCATGGCGCATTCTCCAGCGCCGGCGAATACAGCACACCGATCACGGCGTCAGCGACTAAATGCTCGCGTACCACGTTTCCGGTAGCGCGTTCGATGTACCGGTGCTCCACGCGATTCATGCCAACTCCCGCGCTGAACGGCGCGCATCCTGTTCCGTGAGCACCAGGAGCAGATTCAGCAGAGCGGCAACTTCCTGTAGCGAGAGGTCGTCAGTCGGAACGCGTGGCTCGATGTCTTGCAGGAATCGCGCGGGATCCTGCACGCGCACACCATGGCGAATCCGGTGCCGCAACTCGTCTCCTTCCGATTTTTCGAGCGTCGCAAGGTCTTCGCGCAAATGTGTGAAGGCCTCGCGCTGATGCTCACGTCGTAGTCCGTCCCGATAGAAATCTTCCGCCATGCGATTGAACTCGCGGGCCTCGACGTTCATTGCACTTTTGGTGGAACCGCCCATCACGCTACGTATCAACCAATCGCTGGCCTCCTGGCGCTTGCCAGCACAGCGCGATGCGAGCTCGGCTAGCGTCGCCTGCATGTTCATCGATTCAGCCAGTTCGGCGCCTATCTGCTGCACAAAAGCCAGCGCTGCTCTGCGATAGTCCCGAATCGAAATGCGGATGTATCGCGGATGTCTTCGGCTTGGTCGCGTCTTCTTACAGTTCAGAAGGACCGCGCGTAGCAGCTGATTGCGCGAGTCCTGATGCACATAGAAGGCTGGCACTCCAGCGGCGGAGAAGAAGAATGGCTGGCGGCGTTCGCTCTCGGACGTAGGATCATCCGGAATCGTTTTATGAGTAAACTCGCCTTGCAACGCCAGCTTGTATGCGACGGCCAGAAGGAATTGTTGCAATCTCAGGGCCGGAGCCATGTCGCGGTCGTAACTGGGAAACAGGCTGTAATAGCGCGCCTCAAAGCCCGAGTAGCCATCGCGCTCACGCTCACGCAAGCGCAGGGGCATGTAGAACGACATCCTCTGATCGACGATGCCGAGTTGATCCAGTTCCGATGACAAGCGCGGGATGTTACCTCGGGTTCCATCCAATGCCGACGCCTGTTCGGTCGACAGCCATGCCACCGGATAAGTCAGCAGACGCGCATCGGGAACGCAATCGCCGCGGAGGCGAAACAGTCCGGCAATCATGCGATCAAGCCAGCGCGGCCCGTACGGCGTCAGGGGATGCCCGAAGGCGCTGAGGTTTGCTTTTTCCTTCCACTCACGCCATAGCAGGCGCAGGTGTGTGAAGTCGAGTTCATGCGGCAGGAAAGAAAGCAGGCGCTCAGGGTAGAAGTGGGCGAATCCGATGCGGTAAGGCGCGGCGCTGTACGTCCCGACAAATAGCGGTAGAAAATGCTCGTAGATCTTAATGGCGAGATCGCCGAGGCGTTTCTCGTCCTCCGGCAGAAATCCTGAGCTACATCGTAGGCGGCGATCGAGCGTACGACTCCCCATACTGACATGAACACCGTTGTTCGCGAGACTGACGTTTGACAAGTTCGGCAGCACGATCAGCTCATTGGCAATGATGCCCGCCTCGCGCAGCTTTGCTACTGCGTTTAGCTGGCTGCGGCTCAGCACCTGATGGCACAGATGCATGTACTCATACTTCGCCTCGCCGTCGCTCCATCCCGAGAGGCATGGACTTATAAACAACTCGCGGTAGAACGAATCCGAGACACAAGACGACAGCTCTTCCTGATGCACCGATGGAACTGGCGCGTGATAGACCAGCGCACGCTGTCCGCTGTCCAAAAGCCCGAAGCGACGGTTCGCCCAGGAAATTAATAGCGAGGTGAACAGGAATCTCCGCGCTGCTTCGCGCGCGGCCCGCTCTCCCAGCGAATGCTTCGAGTCTGGCGTCACAATGTTGAACGAAGTCGTCTCCGGGGAAGTATTGTCGCTTAGAAAATGCCCCATCAGGCGCGAAGCTTCCGCGCGCATGGGCTCCGGCATGTGAGGCTGCGTCCCGGCCAAGTCGGCCAGCGACAACTTCATCGCGTAACTGATGGGAATGCGCAGCCACGGCTCGCCATTCTGTGTGAAGCGAAACCTGCCTGCATCGGACCGTTCCCCAATGGAACCATTCCTCACCGCCTTGAGATCGGCCTGGAAAACCTGTAGTGCATAGGCGCTGAGTCGCGACTCGGAAAAACGGATCCAACTGTTCTCCCAAACTCCGCGGCTGTCGTTGAGGAAGGCCTCCAGCTCCAGCAGAGTGCGGCGCGGCGCTTCGCCACTGGCATGGCGGCGCGCAATGTTCCGGAAGAAGCGCGATTCGCGGATCGTCAAAGGAAGGTCGCAATCGCTCGGCCGGCCCGCCACCACGGCTTGCAGTTCATCTTCGCTACCGGCAGTCGCGTCGCCTGCGGCAAAGGGAAGATCATCTACCGAAAGATGTGTAAGCTCTTGCTGGCCGATGGGTTCGAGCCACGCTTCATTGCGAATCGTGGCCATCGCTACCAACCTGCGCGGGTGGGATATCCATGCTAATCGCTGCCCCTGCCTCAATTTTGGTGCAAGAGGTTGACGGGCAGGTCAATGCCGCATGAATTGTGCGTGAATCCAGCGGGGAGAAAGCGGAGTCGGCGGGCATGTGAGATACGTCAGGTTTTCGTTTCCTGGTTAGTTAGTACCTCGACCTAGATCCAGTTGCGGGGAATCTGCAACCGCGGCGCATTATCGCCGCCCGTCACACCTAACGTTGAAGCGCTCGGTGGAACACTGGATTGCGACACTAACGTTGAGCCGTTACGTAGAACACTGGATTGCGACACTGTAGGTGTAGGTGTGGGTGAGCTGAGCCGTGCCTCCACCGCTGCCAATTCCTCCGGCTTAGCGCTGAAGGCGGGATTGCCAATCAACACCGCCGTTTTGGGCCGCTCCGCCGTTGTGCCGGCACTCAGCGCCAGGCCGCTCAAACTCCGCCCTGTCCCCAGGTAGAGCAGCTCCCTATCCTCGGCCAGATATCGCCATCCACCCGATGCATCCTTCCGCGCCAGAGCTTCAAATGGAATCAGGCTCAACGGGCCGTCGGGAGCGACATAGACGCGTTTGTTCCCGGACAACTGCTTTTCCAAAGGCTGCCAGACGAGCTCGCGGAGGGCCGAGGAGGTCAGCCCGATCTCCTCTTCGGAGCGGCGTATCTGACCGCGACTGGGCTCGACGCTCTTGAAATGGTCGATCGATCCACGCACCGCTGCCCGGAACTGCTGCACCGCCTCGTCGATCCCCTTGGCATCGCCCAAGTCGATGGCAGTTACTTGGCCGCTACCGCCCAGCAACAGGAACACTCCGTAGTGCGCGCTCCCCGATTTTTCGGTGGCAAAGTCATAGGGCTGATAGCGCACGTATTCAGTCAAGGCTTCGCCCGGCCGCAACGCTCTGCTGACATCCTCCAAGCTCACCTGGCGTACCCGCACCGTGGCCGCGTAGGCGGGGTTGCTTTGACGGAGCCGCTCGTCCAACTGCTCGATCTGTCCTGCCAGGGAACGCACATAGGCTGCGTCCAGGGGTTTGCGGTCAGCTGGTTGGGAGTGGCCGCCCTCCGACATGATTTGTAAGACGACGGTGGCGTACTGGTGGCGCAGCCGTTCCCGCTGGCGCCATTGCTCCCGCCACGCGGGCGGGGCGGCGGCCACAGCCGAAGCCAGCGCTCCGCTCTCCTGGCGGGCCACCTCGAAAAGCAGGTCCTTACTCAGCAGCACGCCGCGCAGCCCGTCCTTCGGGTCCCCTTTGCCCTGGAAGACCAGGCTCGAAAGCTCCTCGCTTTGTATGAAGCGGCTGTGCGCCAGAAACTGACGCTTCTGCCGGTCCGACATGGTGGGGGAATTTTTCGTCAAGTGCAGCCACTGGAGCTGCGCCGACTCGAGGAGCAACCGCGAAGCCTCCTGCGTCCGGTTGGTCACCGCGAGTATGGCAGCCAGGTGTCTCAGGTTCGCGGCGTAGTGTGGGTGGTATTCTCCCACGGTCTTCTTGCGAATCTCCAGCGCTTGCCGGTATAGCGCTTCCGCGTCCTCGTAGCGCCCCATCGCCTCGTACAACGACGCAAGATTGTCCAAGTTCACCGCATACGCCGGATGCTGCTCCCCCAACGTCTTCTTGCGGATCGCCAGCGCCTGCCGGTATAAGGGCTCGGCTTGCTCGTACTTCCCCATCAAACGGTAAAGGTCCCCCAGATTGCACAGGCTCGTGGCGTAAGTCGGGTGCTGCTCCCCGACCGTCTTCTTCTCGATCTCCAGCGCCTGCCGATAGAGCGCTTCGGCCTGCTCGTTGCGTCCCATGGCGACGTCCAGAGACGCCAGCCCGTCCAGGCTATGGGCATACCAACGATGTTCCTCAATGAGGAGCTGGCCCTCCGTGCGCGCGGCCTTCAGCAGAGCATCGATCCCCTGGTCGTTCTTGCCGGCCTTCTGGAGATCGTCCACTTGAAGCGAATCGGCGCTCCGTTTGGCTGCAGCGAGGCCGGCTCTTGCTTCGGCAGGCATGGTAGAGATGCGTCGCAAATCGGCTAGATCCTGGCGCGCATCTATGGTTTGCCACCAGGCTTCACCTTGATTTGCACCCCGAATCTGGTACACGTGCTCCGCCTTGGGAATGGCGGCGTCGATCAACGCAATATCCTCCAGGTTGGAGAGCGCTACGGGAATTGACGCCTCGCAATCGGCCACCTCCTTCACCAGTTCGTCAGGCAGGTGCGGCAGCAGTGCCGGTCGTGCCGACGTTGAAGCAGCCGTGGGCAACTGGTGCTCTTGTCCTTTTCCCACCAAGGGCAACAGCATTGCTCCAGTAAGTGTCATTGCGGTCAGGCTGCGTGCAGTTCTGTGGCCGCAGCAAAAACGGTTAGCGAATTGGTGCAGCCTGGCCATGAGCGTCCAACTGCTTGTTGGCTTCGACCAAATTCTTATTTTCACCATTGGTCGATCTAAGAGCTTTCCTTGTTCGGTCGGACAACGAGGTTGATAAGTGCGACAATGATGAGCTGTCGAATAGTTCTTACGTTCACTGCTTTTCTCCTATATCGAGGTTGCTGAAGTTTCATTAAGTTATTGGATCGAATGAGGTGTGCCGACCCTTCATTTCGAAAGTCATGGCTGCCCAGCGGGGATCGCGAAGATGAGTTCGCTCGGAGCGTTCTTAACGCGGGCCTCCGGTGTGTCCAGCGTCTGGCGGTCGCCCAGGATCCGCATCACCGAGAGAACTGCTGGCACGTAGTTTCGTGTTTCTTGCGGCAGGAGCCGCAGACTGCTTACTTGAACCAAATCGCGCGTGCTGGCACTCTCTAGTGCTCTTTGGAGAGCCTGTTCGCCGGCGTTGTAAGCTGCAAGAGCCAGCGGCCAGGAACCAAACTGCTGGTAGAGGTCCCGCAAATAGTGCGCCGCCGCACGAGTGGACTTCTCGATGTCCAATCTCTCATCCCTTGCGGGACTGACGACCAGTCCATATCGGCGCGCAGTGTCGGGCATCAGCTGCCAAAGTCCAAGCGCGCCCTTGCGCGACAGCGCGGTGGTTCTGCCGCCACTCTCCACCATGACGACCGAGGCCATCTCTCGTGGGATGCCTTCGCTGTCCAGGATGGGACTCAGCAACGGGCGCAGATGATCCAGGCGTCTCGCCGCCGCAGTGAGGCCAGGGGACAGATTCGAGCGATATTTCTGATCGAAGTCGCGGACCGGCGCTTCAGGGGAGCGAGGGCGGATGCTTGCGCGGCGGATGCTTGCGCGATCGTCATTAGCGGCATCGGCCATGCGCTGGATCGCATCGGCAAGCAGGCCGTTCGCTGTGCGGTCCAGCATCTCGTGAAGGGTGGAGAACTGGTCAGCAGTTTTTTCTGACACCCGGGCTGCCGGCTTTGACTGAGCGTCAGCGCTCGACAGTCCAAGCACCACGAAGACCAGGACCGCACCGGTAAGGAGTGCCTTACGCATCCACCACCTCGTTTGCCGGGGTGAGTTGCACACCTGCCGGATTCCTCCTAATCGCTGGCTTCACTTCCCAGTTCCACTTCCAGATGGCGAACACAGGTGGGTAGATCACTAGTTCCATCAGGAACGAAGTGATGATTCCTCCCACCATGGGCGCGGCGATACGTTTCATCACGTCGGCGCCAGCTCCGTTGGACCACAGGATGGGAAGCAATCCGAAGAGCATGCAGGCCACGGTCATAACTTTGGGGCGCAACCGCTTCACCGCTCCATTGACGATGGCTTCGCGCAGATCATCCCAATTGCGCATTTCGCCCTTACGGATGGCATTGTTGTAGGCGAGATCGAGGTAAAGCAGCATGAAGACTGCGGTCTCGGCATCGACGCCGAGCAGCGCGATCAAGCCCACCCATACAGCGATGCTCATGTTGTAGTTCAGAAAATAGAGCAGCCAGACGGCCCCAATGGCGGAGAACGGCACTGCCAGCAGGATGATGAAAGTTTTCACGGCGGAGCCGGTGTTGAAGTAGAGGAGCAAGAAAACGATGAAGAGTGTGATCGGCAGCACGAGCTTCAGCCGCTCCTTCACGCGCTCCATCGACTCGTACTGGCCGCTCCAGACGAGTTGGTAGCCTGCGGGAACGGTGACTTTATCGGCGACGGCCCGCTTCGCATCGACGATATAGCTGCCGATGTCTCGGCCCGACACATCCACGTACACGTAGCCGCTAAGCCGCCCATCTTCGTCGCGTATCATGCCAGGCCCGGTTTTTACGCTAATGTCCGCGATCTGCGCCAGCGGAATCTGCGCTCCCGTGGGCGTGGAGACGAGTACGCGCTGCAGCGCATCCAGGTCCGTGCGATAGTCGCGCAGGTAGCGGACGTTCACGGGATAACGTTCTCGTCCTTCAACGGTTGTTGTGACCGGCTCTCCCCCGATTGCCGACATCAGTACGTCGTTGGCGGCATCGATCGTGAGTCCATACCGCGCCAGTTCGTCGCGCTTTAGTGTGAAATCGAGGAAGTAGCCACCGGTTGTGCGCTCGGCGAAAACGCTTGTGGTTCCCTTGACGTCCTTCAATGCCATCTCGACCTGTTCGCCGATCTTCTGGATTTCTCCCAAGTCCGAGCCGAGCACCTTCACGCCGATGGGCGTGCGGACGCCGGTGGTGAGCATGTCGATACGCGCTTTGATGGGCATGGTCCAGGCGTTGGCCGTGCCGGGGATTTGCAGTGCATCGTTCAGTCCACCTGGGCCGTAGATCAACTCCTGCGTGCTCATGTGATCTGACCAGGTACGACGAAAGATGTTCTGCAACCAGTCGGGCGCCCAACTCGAATACCAGCGTGGCTGTTTCGGCCACTGATCCTGTGGCTTGAGCACGATGACGGTTTCCATCATCGAGTACGGAGCAGGATCGGTTGAGCTTTCCACCCGGCCCGCCTTGCCGAAGACACGCTCGACTTCCGGGAATCTCTTGATGAGCTTGTCTTGCACTTGCAATAAACGGGTCGCTTCGGTCACCGAGATGCCAGGTAGCGTGGAAGGCATGTAAAGCAGCGTCCCCTCATCCAGAGGGGGCATGAACTCGGAACCCAACTTGAAGAAGATGGGAACTGTGACCGCCATGGCGAGTATGGCCAGGACGATGGTCTTCCACTTGTGTTCGAGCACGAACTCCACAACAGGGTGATAGAGCTTCATTAGGGGACGGCTGATGGGATGGTTCTCTTCGCTGTGGATCTTGCCCACAGCGACTGCGCTCACCAGTCGCGACACCCATTTTGGCCGGAAGGCGAAAGGCCGGGTGCGTGTAAACAGGACGCCAACTATTGCTGGAACCAAGGTGATGGCGAGCACGGCGGCGATGGCCATAGCAAAGTTCTTGGTGAACGCCAGTGGCTTGAACAACCGGCCTTCCTGCGCCTCAAGGGTGAATACCGGCAGGAAAGAAACCGCGATCACCAGCAATGCGAAGAAGCTCGGGCCACCTACCTCCTTGATGGCCGAGAGCAGCACGGCGGAGCGACTTCCCGGCTGGCCTTCCGCCTGCCAGTGCTCTAGCTTCTTATGAATCTGCTCCACGATCACGACGGAAGCGTCGATCATGGCGCCAATCGCTACCGCAATACCACCCAGCGACATGATGTTGGCGGTCATGCCGCTCATCTGAATGGGAATGAAGGCAAGGATAACCGTTATCGGAATAGTGATGATCGGAATAATGGCACTAGGGAAGTGCCAAAGGAAAATGAGGATCACCAGGCTGACAATGATGAGCTCTTCCAGCAGGGTGTGCTTCAGATTGTCGATGGAGCGGTCGATCAGATCAGAACGATCATAGGTAGTAACGATCTTCAATCCTTCAGGCAGACTCGGCACGATATCGGCCAGCTTGGCTTTGACTCGCTCGATGGTTTTTTCGGCGTTCTCGCCGAAGCGCATGATTACCACTCCTCCGACCGCCTCGCCTTCGCCGTCGAGCTCGCCTACTCCACGGCGCATCTCCGGACCATAGGTGACCGTGGCGATGTCTCGCACCAGCACCGGCGTGCCTGTCTGGGCGTTGGTCATCACCACAATGTTTTCAATATCGCTCAGCGATTTGATGTACCCACGCCCGCGAACCATGTACTCACGACCGGTCATCTCGACCAGCCGTGCGCCGACATCGTTGTTGCCCTTCTGAATAGCGTCGACCACCGTGTTGATGGGGACCTTGTAGCCCAGCAGTTTGTTGGGATCGACGTTGACTTGGTATTCGCGAACGAAGCCGCCGACAGGAGCTACTTCTGCCACCCCAGGTACCGACTGCAACGCATAACGCAAATACCAGTCCTGGTAACTGCGCATCTGCTCCAAGCTGTTCCGGCCCGTGGTATCGACCAATGCGTACTGATAAATCCAGCCAACGGCAGTAGCATCCTTCGCCAGCTCAACGTTCACTCCCTTGGGCAAGCGCGGGATTACGGAGTTCAGATACTCCAGCGTGCGCGAGCGCGCCCAGTAGATGTCCGTGCCTTCCTCGAAGATGATGTACACGTAGGAGTAGCCAAAGTCGCTGAATCCGCGGACATCCTTTACTTTCGGCAGGCCCAGCAAGGCAGAGGTGATGGGATACGTCACCTGATCTTCCATGATGTCGGGACTGCGGTCCCATTTGGAATACACGATCACCTGGGTATCCGAAAGATCGGGAATGGCGTCGAGCTTCGTGTTCTTCATCGCTTGCCAGCCGAAGAGCACGGCCACGCCGACGAACAGAAGCACCAGGAACTTTCGCCGCGCCGAGAATTCGATAAGTCTGTTAATCATGGGAAGCCTCCGCAAGCAGTTGCTCCAGGCGGAGAATCTGCCCACCATTGGCGGCCACGAAATCTTCAGCGTCTTCTTTCTTGGCGAAAGCGAACGCGCCTGGCGAGCACCGGTCGAACGCCGTCGGTTCGGTATGCTTCATGTCGTCCATGCGCATCGCCGGGTGCGTGCAGGCGATCGCCCGGCTGTCATTGACGTAGTAGGCCTGCGCCGGGTCAATCACCTTCGCGGTTGAATAATCGCGCACGCCGATTAGGCGCACAGGCTTGTGCTCCTGCCGGGCTTCGCTTACGGCGCATTGCGGGCAGCACACGTCCCGGCGCTTACCGTCGATTTCCGCCACGACGCGCAATCGGTCTTGCAGCGGCCGTTCGCAGTAGCCGCACTGTTGAGAGTTGCGGTAGCTTCCGAACGTGTACCAGCCCAGCGCCGCTATGCCAGCCACGATCACGATGAAGATCGCCAATCCTGTCTTTTGTTTCGCGCTCATCTCTCCTCCTCAGTGCATGCCAGCCATGGCGCTCTTAAGCCGGCTCTCGGAGTCAATCAGGAAATTGCCTGAGGTGACGATAGTCTCGCCACGTTTCAGCCCCGAAAGAACGACCACCCGATCATCCATGTGCGCTCCCAGCGTGACCCGTCGAGGCTCGAACATCCCGTCCTGACGGGTCACGAAGACAATTTGCTCCGTGCCCGAATCGAGCACCGCTTCTTTGGGGACAACAAGCTTGTCGCCATAATTGATCTTGAGTTGAACGTCGGCGAACATCTGCGGCTTCAACTCGAAGTTCGGGTTGGGAAAGTCGATGCGCACTTTCACCGTCCTCGACTGCGGATCGACGGTGGGATAGATGTAGTTCACACGTCCACTCCAGGTCTTGCCGGGGTAATAGCTGAGCTGCATCTCGGCTCTCTGGCCAACTTGAACGTAGGGGACTTCGTACTCGTAAATGTCCGCGTTCGCCCAAATCGTCGAGAGATCTGAAACTGTGTACAGCTCAGTGTCAGGGGTGACCGATGTTTGCGGAAAGGCCTTCCGATCGGTGACGAAGCCGGTAATTGGCGAGTAAAAGGTCAAGGTCTTGCTGACCTCACCGGTTTCGTCAAGCTTCTTGATCTGCTCGTCACTAATGTCCCACAGCTTCAACCGGTCGCGCGAGGCCTTCAGTAGCGAGTTCGCCCCATCGGAGACTTCTTTGAAAGGCGCACCGCCCAGGTATTTCTCTCCCCGTTTGGCGATCAGGTATTCCTCCTGAGTGGCCACCAGGTCGGGGCTGTAAAGCGTGAAGAGCGGTTGTCCCTTCGTCACTAGCTGGCCGACATAATCGACATAGATCGTGTCGATCCAGCCGCTCACCTTCACATGTATGTGCGCGATCTTAGTTTCGTTTGCGGCGAGCTGCGCGGTGGTGCGGACGGTCCGTTCCAGCTGCTGCTTCTCGACCGTTGCGGTACGAACACCGATGAGCTGCTGCTTCTCAGGCGAGATTGAGACCGTCCCTGCTGGCATGTTTGCCATGCTGGTTTCCTCGTCCGCGTACTTAGGGACAAATTGCATGCCGCAATCGGGGGCGATACCTGGCTTATCGGACCTGTACGCCGGATGCATTGGATCGTACCAATAGAGAATCTTGCGTCCGCCCGGTGTAGCCGATTGCGCGCTGGACCGCGTGGTGCTATCGCCCGTTGCGTTGTCGTCCGCATATTGCGGAACCAAGTCCATTCCGTCGGGCGCCTTGCCAGGCCTGTCATAGTGATGCTGTGGGTTCATGGCATCGTAGTAATAAAGCACCTTTTGCTGCCGCGTTGAGAGGTGAGCCGTACTTTGGCCTTCACGCGAATTCCGCCAAGCCAAGAAACGACCGCCGTACATGGCTCCGAGTGCCACAATCACCGCGAGCACCAGGGCAGCGACTCGTAATAATCTCGTGTTCATAATCCCTTGCTCCTTTATTTCGCAGAATGTGCGCCGCCAGCAGAGGGCAATGGCTTGGCCGAGGTCAGTTCCATTCCCACGAGAGGCTCCATCCGCGCCAGTGCAATCTGGTAATCGGCGAGCTCGCGGTAGTAGTCGACCTCATAATTGAGGACCGTCGTGAAATTCGAAAGCATCGTCAGAAAATCCACATTGCCAACCTGATAGGCCGACATCGATGACTCGAGCGCGAGTGATGACTGCGGGATCACGGCTTTCGCATACAGGTCGAGCAACTGTTTGGCGGCCTGCGCCGCCAGGTACTGCTGTTTCACTTCGAATTGCAGCTCGTTCAAGCGATTGTCGCGGCTACGCTCGGCACTCAGAACTTCTTCTGTCGCCTGTCTGACTTCTTCACGCTGTTTTGTCTTGTAGAAGACCGGGACATTCACCGTGAACGTCATGCCATTCATGTCGGGCAGCATGGGCCGCTGCTGAAACATGTAGGCAACGTTGAAGTCGGGCAGATAATCTTTGCGCGCCAGCTCCGTTGCCAACCGAGCGCGCCTGATCGTGGCTTGCCCACCCTGCAGGACGGTGTCCTGTTGTTTTGCGGCTGCATACAGCGCGTCGAGCGATTCATTCAGGGCTGCAGGTTCGAGGCTGGCGGCAGGAGGCAGGGGCGATTCTGGCGAGCGGGAGAGCAGCGTGTTCAGCCGAGCTTGTGCGGTGGCACGCTGTTGTTCGAGCACGGTGATCTTCTGCAGCAGAAGCGAGACCTCCACCTGCGACTTCAGCACGTCCTGCTGCATTCCCTTGCCCACGCGGTACCGAGCCTCGGAGATGCTGGACAGTTTTTGCAGCAAGTCTTTGTCTTTTCGGGTGATCTCAAGCGCCTTGTCGTTGAAGAAATATGCGTAATACGCCGACTTGACTTCTGCGACGACGCGGCGCTGGACCGCTTCCGAGTCCCAGTGCGCGGTCTGCACTTCCTGGGTCGCAATCTCACCACGAAGCTTCAGTTTGCCCGGATACGGTATGTTCTGCATCACGCCGATACCGCGATAGCTGGAGGGATCGCCTTCCTGCACGCTGAACGGCGTGAGATTGCCCATCCAGCCCACCGAGACTTCGGGGTCGGGCAGGCTCTTGGCTTGCGGAATTCTGTGTCGCTGCGCGGCGACGGCATGCAGCGCGCTCTGTACTCCAGGGTTCTTCTCCAGTGCCTCGCGGACGACATCCGAGAGATTCAGAACTGGTGTGGATTGAGGTCCATCCGCGTCCGTTACTACTTGCGCAGTGACGCGGTTCGGCTGCGATTCCTGCGCGAGTGCTGGAAGGACCAGCATGGTCGCCAGGAGAAACACTCCCATCCTGCTCATAGAACACTCTCATTCGTGTTAAGAAAAGTGACTTTCAGGCGCAGAACGCCCGAACAACAGAGACACTTCAAGCAGGAGCTAAATAAGGAAGGTGCAGAGTGAGGACTGCGCCGGAGCGAGAGGCGTCACACGGATTCGTTCCGTGCTCACTTCCGGTCGCTGTGGAGGCGTTACCAACGTGAAGGCAGTGGTAACTGAACTGTCCGCCTGGGCTGTAGCGGTTTGGACCTCCGACTCCGTCGCGGGAGCCGGCTGGCCCGATGAGACTGCGCAGCAGGGAGCCAGCGGTGCCGGTTCGTTTGCTGCGACCGAGAGCTGCGGGATCATCTTGCGAGCGCAGCAGGGATGACAACTTTGCATCGCCGGTCCGGCGCAGGCGATTGCCAGCGACGGGAGAATACCGATCGTCAATAGCAGGAGCAGTCCAACGAGTTTGGAGCGGAGGAACATTTCAGCAGTTTCAGTCTAACCGCCAATAGCCGTTCGGCGTGTGATTTATGTCACAGGACGCCGTGATTCTTGCCTCTTCTGTTGAATTCGCCGAAGTACCGTACCCATTCTCGTTTCGTATTTCGCAGTCTTAACGAGGAGGTGGAGGGGCTCTCGACTGGGGGATTGGTAGTGGCAAGCGGGCAGAACTTCTGTCCTATTGGCTTTCTGTCACTCCAAGCGCAACTGCCGTCAGCAAAGCTCACGCAATCCGAATCGCGGTCGTGCTTCATTGCCCGGGTGCTATGTCCCGTGAGGACCCCTTGACGTATAAGCCGCAGCGTTGCAAGCAGAGCAACTCGCGGGCCTTGTTGCTCAACAGCTTTCGATCAGGACACTAGGGCATCTGTTTTCTCCGTCACATACAATGAAAAACCCGCCGACTGGCGGGTGTAGAATTTCAGTGTGGCAGTTCTCGCAAAGTTGCAAGACGGAGACTTCTATCCTGACCTGCTTAGCGAAGGCTTTGTGTCCGGGCCTGTCGTTACTTGTTCAAAGTGCGGCTGCGAATACCGCGTCTTCTACGGCCCTGACGAAACCCCTGCTTCCGTCGTAATGGAAGCAGCCGACATTCCGTCGCTTGACAAGGCCGTTGAGCGATCACATCCCCAGCATGGCCAAAATCGCATACGGGTGGGGACGCAGGATTAGCCGCTGTACCGTCCCGCCACTTTCCACCGCCTTCCGACAGCAACACGGAATTAGCCCACTACCGGAAATTGTGCTATTCAATTGAATATAAGGGACTTGCTTGCATAGGCTGGCAAAAGCTGCTAACTACCTGCAAATACATGTAAGTCGGGCTGGTCATCGGGTTGGAAGTGAGGCGCCAAAGAGTAGAATCCGAGTCAGGGGTGAAACATCGTGGAAGATCGGGAGTACACCAACCCATTCGTAGACGTACACAAGAAAGTTAAGGCTTTCAAGGATCGCACTCGCGAAGCGAACAAGAATGATGCGGAGCTTCGCGAAAGCAGATCGGTGCGGGAAGCCAAGGAAATCCTCGACAAAGAGCCTGACTCCTCGCGCTGATATTTCAGCCCCAGAGCCCTCGTCGTGAATTCGACCAGCGGGGATATTTTGCGACAGGCAGCAGCGATATCGCGCAGGAAGTTCCGACTGCAAACCTCCTCTTCGCGGAACGCACCAGGCAACTGGTTGAAAATTCGCGAGCTCGTAAAACCCATCCGGAGCTAACCTCCCCAGTCCCTCTCGTTCTCAACAGATCTACGGGGCTGGTGTCGGGGGATTTGCGGGCGTGGGCCCCGGGGCGGGGGAGGAAGAAGCTCCCGCCGCTACTAGCGCGAGTCCAGAGTGGTAGCAGTTTGATAAGTGCGGGCCTTCAAAGGCTGCGTCGCAACCAATAGTCCGGTTCGCGAGCGGTATACAGCTCGCCAAATGCTAGCCGCAAAGCGGCGGGATGACTTAGCCCGGTGCGTGACCGGGGTCCCCAAGCCACGCCGCCTTTGCGTGGATTGGGGTGGTTGAGCAGCGGGTAAAGTGGGAAAGCTCACGGAGCCGCAGAGCGGCTACACCAGTTGCGACACAGCCTCTTCAGGCCCGCGTTAAGAGGGCCCCCCGCAACTCTTCGCCTAAGGCGATTTCTTCTTTCTGCCTTCGACGCGGGCCTGAATGTTCGCCCCCGCTACCTGTACGAGCGGACACCCAACCCTCAGAGGCAGCTCTAAATTCTCTTCTACGAATTCCCCCTCAAGGTCGTCTGGCCTTTTTCGGTTATGCTATTAGTTCCTAATCGCTTCAGCAGAGAGGAACTTATCATGCAAGTACTGGAAAACTGGCATTCCCAGGGCGTTACCGTCTATATGGACGACAAGCGTTTCGTCAAGTGTGTACTGACGGATTGCAAACTGATTTATGGCGGCGGGGACGTGACCTGGGAGAACACCCAATTCGTAAACTGCCAGCTTACCTTCGATGGCGCCGCTCAGCGCACTGTCGCCTACCTGCAGAACTTCGGCTTGATGAAGCCGCCAGTGACCAACGCCACCCCCTCCGCCCAACCAAATTCGGGAGTGAACTGACGTCTCTTCACCGGTTGCAGGTTCAGTGCACTTCCGTGGAATCGCCAGTGTGGTGGTCCTTGATCTGAAACGTCAGAAACTGATGCACCGCTTCCAACGCTTCGGGATTCGCGGTGGTGATTCGCACCTCAGCTCCTCGTCCGGTAGGCAGGGCATGGTAGGCGATCTGATCTTTCAGCCGCTTCATCGTCGGCACTCCCGGAGGAGTCTGCTCGTGGATGAACATGGGAGCGTTGAAGTCGCCGTCGCTGAACAGCTTGGCGATGTGCTCCATGTGCTGGCGAATTGCGTCCCGGCTGGCTTTGTCGTTGGGATTGTCGGCTTCGGCCTCGATTACTCCGCCATTTTTGGTGAGAAGAAAATGGTGCGTGGTCATCTCATGCGAGAAACCCATCGCCTGGTCGCCGCGCGTTTGCACGCCTTGCTGGTGCTGTGCGTCCTGCGCCATCGCCAAACCCGCGAGCATCAAAATTGCAATCAGTGTTCGCATGGAACTGTTCTCCCGTGCTGTTGGACGAGGAAGTAACCCGAAGGTCTGGACTTCCACCAGAATTCACCCCGACATCCCGGAACGGAAATCTCGGCTTCTTCTCGGGGCACCCTCCTCGACTCTCTACAAGCTATTGAAACCAAATAGCTAGATCGTATCAGGTGCGCCGTTTTTGCCACTTGCGGCTTTCAAAGAACCCGGATGGTCCTTCGATTTCTCTTGACATCATTCCATAATTCTATAACTATAGAAATATCGAGGAAGCAGACAATGCCCGCGAAACAAAATTCCGAGCAGATTATCCGTTATGCCGACATGCTCTCGGCGATGGGCACCGAGCCGCGGCTGCGCATCATGCAGTTGTTGTTGTCGGCGCATCCCGAAGGACTCGTGGTCGGTGAAATTGGTGATGAGCTGGACATTCCGAGTTCGACGCTGTCGCACCATCTCGACAAGCTGAAGAACGAAGACTTGGTGAAGGTGCGCCGCGACGGGACCTTCCTCTGGTACACGGCGAACACGGAAGCTCTGCAAGAGCTGCTGGGCTTCCTCTACGCCGAATGCTGCACCCGCAACAAAGCGGTCAAACCCGAAAGCATCATTACGCTTTGCAAATAGGAGAACACATGAGCACCGATATTAAGGAAGTAGTGAAAGAAAAGTACGGCCAGGCAGCACTGCGGGTCCACACCGGAGGCAGCTCCTGCTGCGGCGCATCCACGGCGATGGATACCTGTTGCGATCCGATCACGATGAATCTGTACGACGAAGCGCAAACGAACCAAGTCCCGGAAGGCGCGCTGAAAGCCTCGCTGGGATGCGGCAATCCGACGGCGCTAGCGCAGCTCAACCCGGGCGAGACAGTTCTTGACCTGGGCTCGGGCGGCGGCATCGATGTGCTGCTCTCGGCCAGACGCGTTGGGCCGACCGGCAAGGCGTATGGACTTGACATGACCGACGAGATGCTGGCGCTGGCGCGGGAAAACCAGCGCCAAGCCGGCGTGGAGAACGTTGAGTTTCTCCGCGGCGAGATCGAGAACATTCCCCTGCCTGATAATTCCGTGGATGTGATCATCTCGAATTGCGTCATCAACCTCTCCGCCGACAAAGATCGCGTGTTGCGGGAGGCTTTCCGCGTCCTGAAACCGGGCGGCCGCTTCGCGGTGTCTGACGTTGTGGTACATGGCGACGTGCCTGCCGAGGTGCGGCAAAATGTTCTCTTGTGGGTGGGCTGCATTGCCGGTGCCCTGCAGGATACGGAGTACATTTCGAAGCTCGGGGACGCAGGATTCGAAGCGATTGAGATTGAACCCACGCGAGTTCACAACGTCGAGGATGCCCGAGTTTTCTTGAACGACCAGGGTGTTGACGTGGAGGCCATAGCACCGCAGGTGGACGGCAAGTTCATAAGCGCTTTTATCCGAGCGAAAAAGCCGCAGGCTGCAATGCCGCAACAATGAGGAATGATGACTATGCAGGGACGTTACAACGTGCTCTTCCTGTGTACAGGTAACTCGGCGCGTTCGATCATGGCCGAGGCGATCCTGAACTTCAAAGGCCGACCGACTTTTACCGCCTACAGTGCCGGTAGTGATCCATCGGGACGCGTTCGCCCGGAAGCATTGCGCGAGATCGAACGCGCTCACCTACCCACGAGCGGATTACGCAGCAAGAGCTGGGAAGAATTTGCCCAGCCTGGAGCGCCCGAGATGAACTTCGTCTTTACGGTTTGCGACAACGCCGCGAAAGAAGTATGCCCAGTCTGGCCCGGCCAGCCCATGACTGCGCATTGGGGCATTCCCGATCCCGCCGCAGTCGAGGGCACGCCAGACGAAATCGAGCGCGCTTATCGTGATGCTTTCATGGCTTTGGACCGCCGGATCGGCTTGTTTCTGTGCTTGCCGATTGCCAGCCTCGACAAACTCGCAATCAAGAAGGAAATCGACAAGATCGGCCAGCAATGACAAACCCTCGTGGCCCTGGGGGAACACACTATGCACAACAAAGTGACCGCTCGTCTCAGCTTTCTCGATCGCTATCTGACGTTGTGGATCTTCGCGGCGATGGCCGTTGGAGTGTTTTCCGGATGGGCGCTTCCTGGCATTGTTCCTTTCCTGAACCGGTTCAACGTTGGCACAACCTCCGTTCCGATCGCAGTCGGACTGATCCTGATGATGTACCCGCCGCTGGCGAAGGTGCGCTACGAAGAATTGGGCGAAGTCTTCCGCAATAGGAAGATTCTCGCCCTGTCGCTGTTGCAGAACTGGGTGATCGGTCCACTGCTGATGTTCGGGCTGGCCATCGTCTTCCTCCGCGGATATCCGGAATACATGGCGGGGCTGATTCTGATCGGCCTGGCGCGATGCATCGCCATGGTGATCGTGTGGAACGAACTGGCCAAGGGCGATACGCAATATGCCGCCGGACTGGTGGCGTTCAATTCCGTCTTCCAGGTCCTGTTCTATTCCATCTACGCATGGATCTTTGTGACCAAGTTGCCGGAGTGGTTTGGTCTGCACGGATCTGTAGTAAACGTCTCGATTCGCGACATCGCCGGCAGCGTGTTCATCTACCTTGGCATCCCGTTCCTCGCGGGGATCGTGAGTCGCTTGACGCTGGTTAAAGCCAAGGGCCGGGTGTGGTATGAGAAGACCTTTATCCCACGCATCAGCCCGATCACCCTTATAGCGCTGTTGTTCACCATCATTGTGATGTTCTCGCTGAAGGGTGACTACATCCTGCGTCTCCCACTGGACGTGGTGCGCATCGCCGTTCCCCTGCTGATCTACTTCGTGCTGATGTTCCTGGTTTCGTTTTACATGGGATATAAGCTCAAGGCCGACTACGCCAAGTCCGCGACCCTGTCTTTTACTGCGGCGAGCAATAACTTCGAGTTGGCGATTGCCGTAGCCGTCTCGGTGTTCGGGATTAACTCGGGCGAGGCGTTCGCGGCAGTAATCGGTCCTTTGGTGGAAGTGCCGGCGATGATCAGCCTGGTCAATGTGGCGCTGTACTTCCAGCGAAGGTACTACGGGGTTGTCGCGACGGGAGAACCGGCGGTCCCGATCTGCGATTCCGCAGGAAGGTGAGAAACGTCTGTCTTCCCTGCGGGACTCGGATCTGTTTCCCACTCTACCCAGCGCTCCGCCTGCGGCTCCGTGCTGGGCTAGGGCGTGTTAACACTACTTAGATACCTGAGCGCTTCGACGATAAGAGCAAAGTGGAGGAAGCCGAGAAAGACCAGGTCGAGTTTGTCGAAGCGCGAGAAGATGCGACGAAAGCCTTTGAGCCGGCGGAA
>DATCCF010000128.1:0-13913 GCA_036511435.1 Terriglobales bacterium
CAGTTGCAGGACAGAGACTCGCCGCTGTTCCACAAGTACTTGAGCGACAAGGAGTGGAACGAACGTTTCGCGCCGTCGGCGCAGGATGAGCAGGCGGTGGTGGCGTGGGCGCAGAGTCAAGGGCTGACCATCACGCAACGCTTCCCCAATCGTTTGTTGGTGGATGTCGAGGCGCCAGTGGCGATCATCGAGAAAGCGCTCGACGTCGCCATCAACCGCTACCAAGTCGGGGGCGCCTCGTACTACTCCAACGATCGCGATCCTGCGATTCCCGCGCAGTTGGTGGGTGTCGTTCACGCGGTGCTGGGGCTTAACAATCTGGAGGTAATGCGTCCCGCCTCAAGAACCAGCAAAGCAATGCCTGAACTCGACTACGCGCCCGGTCCAGCTTACGCGGTAGGATCGCACATACGCCGAGACGGAGATCGAAAGAAGCTGGAAGCTGCGATGAGGGCCCGCAAGAAGGGTCCCGACCCGGAGTATTCGTATTACGGGTATGATCCAACGGATCTCTACAACTCAACTGCCTACGACTACCAGGCCCTCCAGAATCTGGGCCACTGCTGCAATCCCTTGAACAATCCCAATAATTCTCCACCGGAAGCTTCTATCGCAATCTCCATCTGGGACGATTTTAGCGACGCTGACCTGGCCGGGTTCATCTCCAACTATCCGTATCTGGCTTACAACGTTCAGCGGTACTTTATCGATGGGACACCGCCCTGCTGTGACTCTGAGACAACCATGGATGTCGAGTGGACGACCGCCATGGCCAATAGCTTCAGTTCATCCTCGAATACGGCAGAGATCCACGTTTACGAAAGCGCCAACAACCAGTTCTCCACCCTGCTGGACGGTCTCAACCGCATATTAACGGACGGCCACGCCCGCGTGCTGAGCATGAGTTGGGGCGCGGCTGAGCTTTATGAGGCAGATCCCTCCACGATGAATAGCTACCATGTCGTCTTCGACCAAATGGTCGGGCAAGGCTGGACGGTGGTTGGGATCTCTTTCGATGGCGGAGCGACCGACGATTGTGCCGATCACCTCTCGGTTAGTTATCCGGGCTCAGACCCTGATGTGATCTCGGCGGGGGGTACGCAGCTCTACACAAACCAATCTTATTACAGTTCCGAGTATGCATGGAGTGGCGGACCCTATGGTTGCGCGAATAACGATGGCGGTAGCGGCGGCGGCTGTAGCGCTTATTTTGGGGCCCCTGCCTACCAGAGCAGTCCTGCCTGCGGCGCCAATAGCCGGAGCGTCCCGGACATCGCCCTAAACGCCGATTGGGCGAATACACCGCAAAACATCTTCTTCAACGGGTACTGGCAGCCGAACGGCGGCACCAGCATTGTTGCGCCAGAGCTTGCGGGCTTTTACGCGCAGGAGAACGCCTATCTCCTATACATACAAAGCATTGTGGGCGACACATGCGGTGGTTCGATGTCTTCACCTTGTGCGCCGCTGGGCAATGCGAACTGGTATCTTTACTATGAAGGCCTTCATGCGCCGTTCGCGCCCCACTATCCCTTCTATGACATCACCGCTGGATGCAATAACAATGACATCACTCAGCAGTACGGGCTGAACGCATTCTGCGCTGGCCCCGGTTATGACCTGGTGACGGGGTGGGGCTCGGCCAACATGCTGCAGTTGGCCTGGGCGATGAATGACTTTATTGCCGGGGATTATGGCGGCCCCAGCGTCAGCTTCACAGGTCCCTTACTGAACCACTGGTACACCACCGACCAGACTATTGGGTGGACTGTTACCGACGCCAGTGGGAACGGTCACCCGCCCAATGGCGTTGCGGGGTTCACTGCGATCTGGGATTCCGATCCCGGCGATCCGTATAGTGAACCGACGCCCGGTGGCGGCTTCCCGTGGGACAATAATTCCTTCTACAGCGGCCCCCAAGTTCCCAATGGCACAAACGGCTCCGTGAACTTGTCGAGCGCGCCCGGTCAAGGTTGTCATACCGTCAACGTGCGAGCATGGGACAACGCCGGCCAGCCATCCTACAATTCCACCTACGGGCCAGTGTGCTATGACACCTATCCACCGCAAACTTACGCTATCCTCACCGGGTATCAGCAAGGCCAGTACTTCGCTGGTCCAGTGCTGGTGACACTTACGGCGTATGACTATGGTAGCGGGGTTGTCAGCACCGTCTACCAAATCAACGGAGGCTCCTGGCAGAGTTACACGGGCCCGTTTTATGTCACGGTGCCTGGAAGCTATAGTGTTTCGTTTTACAGTACGGATATCGCTGGCAACGTCGAAAATACCGAATACGCAGACTTCGTCATCGTGGGCAACTGGCAATACCTGGTATCGGTCTCGAAGACGGGAACTGGCAGTGGCACGGTGACCAGCGCCGATGGATACATCAACTGTGGAACTGCGTGTTCGGACAACTACTACGATGAGACGCTGGTGACCCTCACGGCCACGCCCGCGCCCGGCTCGGTATTTACCGGATGGCGTGGCTGCGACTTGAGTTTCGGCTTCAGTTGCACCTTGGCCGTTACCAGCGATCGTAACGTTACGGCAATCTTCAATATTCCCGTTGCTCTGCAGTTCATACCCATCACTCCGTGCCGTCTGCTTGATACCCGACCGCGGTACGGTGGCGGCGGCCCGATTCAGGGCGGCACGTCCCAGACATTTAACCTTCCGCAGTTGGCGCAATCGGCGAATCCCCCTTGTGCAAGTCTTGCCTCGGCCGCCGCCTATTCGCTCAATGTCACCACCGTTCCGGCTGGCCCTCTCGGCTACCTTACGGTATGGCCTAGCGGACTCACTCGGCCTCGGATCTCCACCCTGAACTCGCTCGACGGCCGGATCAAGGCCAACGCCGCCATCGTGGCGACTGGAGATGCACAGGCCATCGACATTTACGCCACGAATACCACCGATATCGTGCTGGATATCGACGGCTACTTCGTTGCAGCGCCAAGTCCCTCGGCGCTCGCGTTTTATCCTCTGGCGCCTTGCCGTGTGGCGGACACTCGAAATCCGAATGGCGATCTCGGGGGGCCTTACCTGCAAGGCCGGCAAGAGCGGGATTTTCCTGTACTCGAGGCGACTGCCTGCAATATTCCATCCAGCGCGCAGGCGTATTCTATGAACTTCACGGTCGTGCCGAAACAGGCTCTCGGCTATCTGACAGTGTGGCAGACGGGTCAGCCGCGACCAGTGGTCTCCACGCTGAACGATTTGACCGGAACTATCGTGGCCAATGCAGCGATTGTGCCGGCCGGTACGGATGGTAAGATCGCGGTCTATCCCGATAGTGATACTGACCTGGTGGTCGACATCGACGGGTATTTCGCGCCTCCGGCTACCGGCGGTCTATCGCTGTACATGTTTGCACCTTGCCGAGTGCTGGACACGCGAAAGATCGGCACCGGTCAACCCTTCAGCGGGACGTTGAGTCCGCCGGTTGATGTGATGGACGGCCCGTGTGCACCATCCAGCCAGGCGCAAGCCTATGTGCTGAACGCGACCGTGGTCCCGCAAGGCCCGTTAGGATATCTGACATTGTGGCCAGATGGCCAGCAGCGGCCCTTGGCCTCAACCTTGAATGCGATAGATGGCATGATCACCTCGAACATGGCAATCGTGCCCAGCACCAACGGAAAGGTCGATGCCTATGCTGGTTCTGGGACCACGCAACTGATCCTCGACATCTCCAGCTACTTCGCGCCGTAGCGCAGATTCTGAGTTGGTGTATCGGGTGGAGCACCGGTTCAGCAGTGTGCATGGGAGAGTTGCCTAGAAATCCGCCTTCCGAGGTTGTGAAAAACTCGTACAGGTTTTTGGTGTAAGCCCCCTGCTTCAGCAGGGGGGAGTTGGACTTCAGTCCGGCGGAAAAGCGTTCCATTTTTAAGCTGGACTTTATGGCGGCTCCAGAGTTGGTGTGGTCCCTGGTGCGGTTGGTATCCCCCGATGCCGAATGACAAGGAAACATAGCGATAATGCCTCTCTCCCTGTGTAAGAATGGAAGCGATGTCATCGAGCCCCTGGGATGCTGTTATCTTCGACTACGGCCGAGTGCTGAGCCTGGCGCCTTCGGAAGCCGAGTTGCAGGAATTCGCGGCGCTGGTTGGCGTCACCGAGCCGCCCTTCTTCGAGATCTACTCCGCCACTCGTCATGACTACGACTGCGGCCGCGCCGACTTCCGGCAGCACTGGCAGGCTTTCGCCAAGACCGCCGGCGTGGAGCTTCGGCCCGCGCAGGTGGAGCGCATCGCCGGGATGGAAACGCTCATGTGGCTGCGCGTTAACCCCGAGGCGCTCGAACTGGCGCGCGAGATTACGGCACACGGCATGCGGACCGCCATCCTCTCCAATATGCCTCACGACTTACTGGCCGAAGTGCGCAAATTCAGTTGGCTCGACGAATTCCAGGTGAAGATCTGGTCCTGCGAGCTGGGCACAGTGAAGCCTGATCCGGTTATCTACCGCGCTTGTCTTGACGCTCTCGGTTGCCCAGAGGGACGGATGCTCTTCTTCGACGACCGTCTTAACAATGTCGAAGCCGCCCGCGATCTAGGCATGGAGGCGCACATCTTCGAATCCGCCGAACAGGCCCGGGCGATTGTGCGAGCGGGAATGGGCAGCAGTAGCCAGTAGCCACCTGGTTGCCAGCCGTTAGCTATCAGCTATCAGCCTTCAGCCAAGGCTGCGCGATAACCACTAGAGCGGTTTCAGAATTGGTGTAGTCCGGCGAGTTCCGATAGAGCGGCGCTTCATCTGGATTATTCATCTGTTTCGGTAGCTTTGAGATCCTCATGAATAATTCTGGTTCAGCGCCGCGTTCGCTGCGGACCAACGAACCGCTTGAGCTTTATAGTGTGGGGCGATCATGGACGCCAGCCTGAAGGCTGGCTCTACCCGGTCCATGCCAACCCTGAAACTGGTCTAGTCACTGAAAGGCGTGCCCTTCAAAGCGCGAAGTCCTCGTAAATAATGGAGCTGAAGTGCCGGTGAGTCACAAGGCCCCTCGCTTGCAAAACCGCTCCACGCTGCCGGACAATGAGTTCACTCCCAGCACGAGCTGGAGCAGACGGATATCCTTTGTTACCATCACGTCGAACATTCCTGCGGTCTCTTTCCCGTTCTGCGCTGGTACTGACCTTCTCCGATGTGCTCTCGCTCGCCAGGCCGCTTTTCGGCCAGTCCGCGCAACCGACAATGGCTCCTGCAAAATCCGAGCCGGACATTGGCGTGACCTTTATTGACGTCGCCCATGAAGCGGGCCTCAACGCCAAGACAATCTTCGGCGGCGAGCACAAGAACAAATACCTACTGGAGACCACCGGGTGCGGCGTCGCCTTCTATGACTACGATAACGATGGCTGGCTCGACATCTTTCTGGTGAATGGTTGGCGGTTGGAAGGTTTCCCCAAAGGCGAGGAGCCTTACTCGCACCTGTCCAAGAACAATCGCGATGGCACCTTCACCGACGTCACCATGAAGGCCGGACTCAACCACAGCGGCTGGGGACAAGGCGTCTGCATCGGCGACTACGACAACGATGGCTTCGACGACCTGTTCGTCACCTGCTACGGCAAGAACGTCCTGTACCACAACAACGGCGACGGCACCTTCACCGACGTCAGCGAAAAGGCCGGCGTCGCAGGCAAGAAAACACGCTGGGGCACTGGTTGCGCGTTCGTGGACTATGATCGCGACGGCAAGCTCGATCTCTTCGTCGCCAACTACATTGACATGGACCTCAAGACGGCGCCGGTGCCCGAGAGCGGGCCGTGCCTCTACAAAGGCGTGATGGTCGCCGGCGGGCCGCCCGGCCTCAACGGCGACAGCAACATCCTCTACCACAACAACGGCGATGGCACCTTCACCGACGTGAGCGCGAAATCCGGCATCCTCAAGGCCAGCGGCACGTTCGGTCTGGGCGTGCTAACCGCAGACTTCGATAACGATGGCTGGCCCGACATCTACGTGGCCGACGACTCCACCGCCAGCGCCCTGTACAAGAACCTGCACGACGGCCGCTTTGTGGACGTCGGCATGGAGGCCGGATGCGTACTCTCCGCCGATGGCAAGCCACAGGCCGGCATGGGCGTTTCTGCCGCCGACTACGATCTCGACGGCAATCTCGATATCGTGAAGACCAACTTCGCCGGCGACACCCCGTCGCTCTATCACAATCTCGGCAAGTGGAATTTCGAGGACACCACGTTCCAGGCAGGACTGGGCGCGCACACGCAGTATTTGGGATGGGGCTGCGGCTTCATCGATTACGACAACGATGGCTGGCCAGACCTTCTGCTGTGCAACGGGCACGTGTATCACGAGGTGGAGCAGTTGAAGACGGAAGCGGGATATCCGCAGCGCAAGATCCTATATAAGAACCTGCGCAACGGGCGGTTCGAGGAAGTGTCGCAGTATGCGGGACCAGGCATCAACGTCCCGAATGCCTCACGCGGCGCGGCTTTCGGCGACTTCGACAACGACGGCGACATCGACGTCGTGGTCAACACGGTCAACGGCTACCCGCAGCTTCTGCGCTGCGACTCGAAGCTCGACAACAACTGGATCAAGGTGAAGACGATTGGTGTGAAATCGAACCGCAGCGGCATCGGAGCAAGGATCAAATGCGTGAGCCATCCGCCGGACGAGCCCAAGCCGCACCAGTAGATCGACGAAGTGCGCAGCGGCGGCAGCTACATCTCACAAAACGACCTGCGAATTCATTTCGGCTTGGGCAAAGCCGACAAGGTCGAGCTGATCGAGATTCGCTGGCCCAGCGGGCAGGTCGACACCCTGAAGGACGTGAAGGCGAATCGGCTGATTGTGGTGGAAGAGGGCAAGGGTATCGTCAAGACTCAGAGGTTCGAGGTAGTAAAGAAGCGATAAAATTGGCGCGATCGACTCTAGAACTCATCGCAAAATCAACTCTGGGTGCCCCGTTCTAGCCCGATTTTGGCTGGGGCGGGGCCGTCACGTCTATCCCAACAATCGCTTTGTATCAGGGCACGCCTTCAGCCGTACCGCATGGGTCAACAAGGAACTTGGGCTTCAGCCCCTGATGGAGTTGACTTTACAAGAGCGCCGACTTTGCACTGGTTGGGGTGGAAGCCTCCGGCACTACCTTACCGGGATCGAAGACATGATCGAAATCGAGTCCGAATGGAGCGGAAGACGGCGGGAGCGCAGGGGACTAGTACCCCGAGTGAAGATTGCGCCTGCCCTGTCGCCAAAAGAGGGCGACAAGAGGGTCGCCCTGAGCGCAGTCGAAGGGCGGCGCCCATGCATGAAGGCGATACATAGTCTCAAAGGGAAACGCTTAGCCACCCGGCGGCACGGTGTATTATCGATGAACGACCTTTAAATCGGGAACAGCGTGAAACCCCAATACCGAGATGGAAATGTCCGCGCCCACTGCCCAGATTGCGATGGTGCGGTGACCACTTTTGAGTTCCGTGATGCGCAAAGAGAATTTGGAACTGTTGTTGTCAACGAGCGTCATCAATACAAAGGTCAAACATATCTGCGAGCACTCTACGTGCTTGTGCGCTGCGCGGGCTGTGGCCGTGGAGGACTTGCAAAGATCCATGACATTGGAACGGTTAGACAAGGGGTGCTGGAGGCCTTTTACCCTATTTCTATTGAAAGTGCAGCAATTCCTAGCAATGTGCCTGCAGGAATTGCAGCCGAGTTTCGGGAATCGGAACTCTGCGCCGCGTTCGGGGCTTGGCGAGCAGCATCCGCGCTTTTGCGGTCGACTTTGGAAAAGACATTGAAGTCAAACGGGTACCTAACAGGCTCGCTTCAAAATAAGATTGACCAAGCGGCGACAGATGGTGTGATTACGGACGCACGCCGACGAAGAGCCCACGAGGACATCAGGGTGCTCGGCAATGACGTTCTTCACGACGACTGGAGGGCTGTGGAAGAGGGCGAAGTAATTGCGGCACATCAGTATACCCAGCGCATTCTTGAAGACCTCTATGACGACCGAGTTACGGTCGAGAACATTCTGATTGCGAGGAATCGAATCCAAGCTCAACCGACAACGACACCCGTTACCAGTCCATAGAATATGGGTACCCCATTCGAGGCGTCGCTCGGGGAGGTTCAAAGGGACTTCAATGACTCTGAGCGACTTATTTTACAACGCAAGTCCGTGCGTAGTCGGCTTCATTACAAAGCTCAAGGCACTTCCAACAGGGGTACCACCACTCTTCCCTGATATTTTCGGAACTGGTTTCCTGGTGGATCAATGCGGGACGGTATTGACGAACCGGCATGTCGTAGAGGTATTCGATCAACTTCCGCGGCATCCCCAGAAGAGGGAATCCCCAGTCGCCGCCATCATGTTTTTTGTCAGCCCTGATCGGCGCGCGTGTCAGATGCTGATGGTTGAGATAAAGGGAACAGCAACCCTAGGGACGTTTACGTCTTCTGCTGAATGGTTCGGCCAGGCAGTCCCCGATATCGGGTTCGTGCAGTTGAAAGTGCGTGAAACCCCCTTTCTACAATTCGCGACAGGCGACTTCTATGTGAGAATCGGAATGGATATCGCGACAATCGGCTACCCAATGGGAACTGTTCCTTTAACAGCATTGGGTAAGCTGAACCAAATCAGTCCCTTCATTCGGCACGGAATTGTTAGCAGTGTCTTCCCATTCCCAACCCCTCAGCCTCACGGTTTTACGATAGATGTCATGCAACAAGGCGGGTCAAGCGGGTCGCCGGTTTTTTCAACGGCTAATGCGGAAGTTATAGGGATGATGTTTGGCGGCGTCCTCGAACCAAGGATCGCACAGTCAACCGCCGGGGCAATGACCTACACTCTGAACACCAACATCAGCATTGTGGAACCAGCGCATATTATAAAGCAGGCTCTCGATGCATACGGGCAAACATATCCTCCAGACGTCACGGGGTTTCCAACACTACAGCAGTTGAGAGACTCGCATCCGCAATCTTCAATCAGCACAGACCTAACGTGGGATTCGTCGCCCGGGAGTGATCGTCGCTAGAAAGCGATACCCTATTTCTTTGGCTCATTCTTCACGGCGATGCCGCTTCCTTCCTTCACCTCATTGATCTTATCCACCGATAGATTGTCGAAGCGTTCGGTCAGGCCGCTGGGCCAGCGCACTTCGACGGAGTCAACCTTGGTCTCTTTGCCGAGGCCGAAGTGTACTCGCATGTCGCTGTTGGAAACGTAGCTCGAACCGCTGCGTACTTCGTCGACCAAGAGTCGCTTGCCGGTCTTGACGGAGATGCGCGCGCCGATGCCATCGCGATTGGAATTGGCGCCGATCGTCTTGAAGGCTATCCAGTGGTTCGGGTACTTGATCTGGTTTTCCAACAGACTTGGCCGCGCGTTCATGTTGCTGATGACTGCCGACATTCGTCCATCGTTCCACAGATCGCCCACGGCCAGCCCGCGCGACGATGACGGCGTGGTGATGCCGTTCCCGCTGAATCCGAGATATCGGTAAACGTGCCATTGCCGTTGTTGTGATACAGCAGCCGTGGCTCCTGGAAGTCGCTGCCGAGGTGATACTTGTCAACTTCGGGATAGACGTGGCCGTTCACCAGCAGCAGGTCAGGCCAGCCATCGTTGTCGAAGTCGAAGAACATGGTGCCCCAGCCAAGATATTTGGTGTTCAGACCGAGGCCGCGGCGGTCGTCGTATCGGTGAAGGTTCCCGCCTTGTCATTGTGAAGCAGGGTCGAGGTGTCGTCGGAAAAGTTGGTCTTGAAGATGTCGAGGCGGCCATCGCCGTCGTAGTCAGCGACGGTCGAGCCCATGCCCGCCGGTGCGCGACCGTCTTCATTAAAGGCGGCGCCCGCCGTCACCGCCACGTCGGTGAAGGTGCCGTCATGATGATTGTGGTACATAATGCTCGCCGTACTGTCGCAGGCGATGAAAATGTCGGGCCAGCCGTCATCGTCGTAATCGAGCGTGGAGATGCTGAGCGCGTAGTGGCCGCTGGTTTGGTCGATGTGGGCTTTCGTGGTGACGTCCTCGAAGGTACCGTCGCCGCGATTGTGGTAAAGAATGTTTTTCGCGGGCGGCAGCCCTCGCGGACCGCACATCACCGGCGCGCCTTTCCAGATGCAAGACGGGCGATCTCCGGGAGCAGGCGCGGTCGAGAGATCGAAGTTCCACGTAATTGGCAACGATTAGATCGAGCTTGTCGTCGCGATCATAGTCAACGAAAGCGCAGCCGCTGCCCCAGGCCTTGCCCGATCCGCCCACGCCCGCCTTGTCCGTCACGTCCGTGAAGGCGCCCCGATCGTTGTGGTAGAGGCGGTTCTTGCCGTAGTAGGTGATGTAGAGATCGTCCCAGCCGTCGTTGTCGTAGTCGCCGACACAGACGCCTTGTCCCCAACCGCTCGCCGCCAGGCCAGCTTTTGCGGGCACGTCGGTGAACGTGCCGTCATGGTTGTTGCGATAGAGATGATTCGTCGGCCCCTTGCCGGTTTTCGCCGCCTCCAGGGTGGTGCCGTTCACGATGAAGATGTCAGGCCAGCCATCGTTGTCATAGTCGAAGATGGCGACGCCCGTGCCCGTGGTTTCAATGATGTACTTCTTGCTGTCGACGCCGCCGAAGATCTCCGACATTGTCAGTCCGGCCTTCTCCGCGATATCAACGAAGTTGGCAATTCGCTGCTTCGGCGAAGGCGCCGGCTTCAGCCGGCGGCACTGCTGCCTCCATAGCAACTACACCAATTCTTAAACGGCTCTAGCAGTGCGAGATGGCAGGGGTTTCCCGCACAGTGCGCGGCCCCCGCTGGGATCGGTTGTGATAAGAACTGATTACAATAGCTAATCATTGGCCGACAACCAAAGCGGTCAGTGTCGGAACAACAGGACTGGCAGAAATCGAAAGAGCCAAATCGCCATTAAAAGAATCAGACCTGCAACGATCCAGACTTTCAGTACTTGCTCCCAATCGAGCGGCAGTCTGCTCAGAACAGCCATCTCATTTGATAGAAACGTGCGCTTTCGCTCTACGAGGAAGGTGCCTGTCGGTATCAATGGAATCCAGAAAAACAGGACGAATACGGTTGTTTTGAACCGCTCGGTTTGGGTCTGCGAATCATAGGCACGTCCGGCCTTGCCAAATCGTTTGCGACCGATGCCATAGGGTGCAGGAGGAATAGTGTTCCGGTCTGCTTGCGAAGCTCCTGTTTTCGTTCTTCTTCCTCACCTCGAAATGTTTCTAGTCGTTCTGCGCTGTTGATGCGTCGGCGAGCAAGCTCCTCTCTTAGCGCGGCCTTGGCGACGGGAGTGAGTTGTTCTGGATCGAGGGCGAGCCGCAACAGTTCTTCGTCGCCCATCGCGCTGTACTGTTGAGCGAGATCGTCCCGAATCTCCATGTGCTCCATGTTATGTTCCTGTCGCACTCAGAACAAGCGCGATGTTTCTCGTCACTGGCGATAAATCGCCATTTCACAAGTGATCCGGCGTCCGCAGAACAAACTCCGCCCGCATTAGATTAGCCTGGCGCGTGACCGGGGTCCCCAAGCCACGCCGTCTTTGCGTGGATTGGGGTGGTTGAGCGCCGGGTGAAGTGGAAGAACCTTCACGGAGCCGCAGAGCGGCGACACCGGTTTCCGTAGGACGACAGATTTCGTCACCCGTGCTCTTACGTCCGCGGCGGGGGGACTACCCCACCCGCCACGCTACCGTCGCGGAGGTCACGCCCGCATCCGTCGGATAGGGATGCGCTTCGACAGAGAGCTCAACTTCTCTCGCAAAGAGCGGCGGCTCCAGCACGAAAACCCCATCTTGTACCTGCAACTGAATGGTCTCGCCATGTGGCCCGATGCGCTGTGGAAATTCGACATTCTCCTCCGAGCCACAACACAGATATAGCGAAAGCAGATCGCAGAATTGCAGCACGTCCGTCCAGTGTTGCACTTCGCTTTCGCCGCGGCTTTGGCGGCGTAGCAAGCGACACTGGCGCTGCTCTTCCGACGCCAGGAACGCGCGCACACTTTGCGCATCGCCTTCGGAGTAGGCGGCCATGCTGATCCCGAACTTGCCCAGTCGGCAGAAGTGCCCGCTGACGATGAGCGCGGCGATGGGCGCGACCTCCTCCGCGCAATCAATGGAGCCAACCCACGCGCGCAGGAAGTCACCGGCCTTGATGTCGAGAAACGCCAGCGGCCTGCCTTCACGATCCAGCACGATGTTCGCGCTGGAATAGCTTGCCGGAGTCGCGTGAAGGCGCTCACGGCCTTCGTCGAAAGGGGCCCACCCTTCATCGTGCAGGCTGATGCCGCGCACAATGTCGTCATCCACCGGAGGCGCGCCGGCAATCGCTAAATGCTGCGCGATTTCGCCCGACACCCGCGCGTGATCGGGCTGGCGCACCAGATGATATTTTGCCGACCTTGTTTTCTCGGCGCGGGCCACGGCCTCCCAAGCGGAGACAAACGCGTTATCGGTGTGGACAGGTTTGGCTTCGGGCCGGAGGATCATGGAGCCTATCTCGGCCGTGAGGCGCGCCGCGCTTGGTTGCCGCGGCGCGGATGGGGCCGGTCCCGGTGGGCGGCTTGCGTTCGCCATCGAGCAGTTGCTTCAGCACCACGGCGTTATTGCGCTCTTCGTTCTTGGAGGCGAACAACAACGTCAGGCGGCGGCGTTTCTTCTGTAACTCATAAAGCCGCTGCAACGCCGTGTTCGCTGCCTCGGTAGTAAGCTCCTTGAGATATTTTTCGCGAAACTTGCTCCACTGCTGCGGGTGGGCGTGAAACCATTTGCGCAACTCATTCGAAGGAGACAGGTCCTTCAGCCAGGCATCGAGCGCAGCGTCGGACTTCTTCAATCCACGCGGCCACAACCGGTCCACCAACACGCGAGCGCCATCCTGCGGCGATGGCTCGGCGTAAACCCGTTTGAGAGCAACCCTCATGCGAGGTGTATTCTAACTCCGATACCGGGACAAGTGGGCTAATGCAATGGTTTGGTTGTGTACGGCCTCGGCCACGCCATGCGACGGTCCGTTTTGAAGGGGCGCAGCTTTAGCTGCGCCGTTTTAGGCCAAGAAGAACGCGGCTTCAGAGATTGTGTCGCGACCTCGTATAAGTTTGCCACAGTGGAAAGAAGCACATAAGAACCAGCCCCGAATGGGGCGAAAGAGCTTAGCCCAGCGCTTCAGCGCTGGGTAGAGTGGAAAATAAGACCGAGTCCCGTAGGGACGGCAGAGGTTGCGACACAGTCTCTTCAGGCCCTGAGGGAACTCGGTTCTTGAATTCGATGCAGACGTCCGGTGCTACAACTTCTGGAAGGTTACGTTGAAGCCAAAACGCGCGCCGTTTGCCCTTTTGACTGCAATTATTCTGATCGTGATTACGATCTTTCTGGCCTGCGATTCCGAACCTCGCAAGAGCGATGCCGAGCTCGGACTGACTCCACAGCAGGCACAAGGCCGGCGGATTTACGATGCGCGTTGTGCCGAATGTCATTACGCCTACAGCACACATGACCTGCGCGCACCCAGCCTGAATGGGCTGTTCAAAAAGCCATTCATGAAAAATGGCATTCCCGCCAACGACGATAGGGTTACGGACATCATCCTCCTGGGCCGCGCCAAGATGCCAGCCTTCCAGCAGAAGCTGACGCGGCAACAATTGGACGATCTGATGGTCTACCTGCATACGTTGTGAGAAGCCGCGGTTCGCGGTTCGCTTTTCGCTGTTCGTCATTCGCTTCTCGCCTTCAGCTTTTAGCTTTCAGCAGAGTACAACTCTTGCGGTTCTTGACTGCTAAAGGCTAGAGCAGTTTAAGAATTACTGTAGTCGAGCGAGCACGGGTAGAGCGGCGCTTCAGCGCCGCGTTCCCGCTGATCCTTCACCTCCGAGCCGGCTTCAGCCGGCGGCACCTAGACTACACAAATAACTAAACCGCTC